>JAEVYV010000402.1 GCA_023392575.1 Bacteroidota bacterium
TCTTCCCGGTCCGGCTTTATCTGTTGGGAGACCCCGGGATTTTTTACATCCCCGGGGTCTCTGCCTCCCGGAAGGCCTGGAGAGAAGACCCCGGGTGGACCGGAAAAAAGCCAATACCCGCAGGAGCAAGCCAACAATGATAAAATCTGTCCTCACCTAAGATCAGCTAAAAAGAATCAGAGTGCTGCAGTGGCGCTGGCCCGGCCGCATACGCGGAGCGATTATGGCGGCCTGGACCTTTTGGTTCCTTTTGGGGCGATGCCAAAAGGAACAATAAAATAGAAAAATGTTTGTCTGAAAATAAAGAGTGACAAACAAAAGATGTTGCCTCCCCTTACGTTGGTGTTTGACCGGATTTCACCCAGGACTGTCCCCGTCATGCCGGCACGACCTTCTTATCCTGGGTGCACAATCCTGTTTAAGGTTTTTTTGCTCATGCCATAGGCAAGCTTTACCAGATAAGGAAGGCGCTGGTAAAATAAAGCCAGGTTGTCCTTAAAACTCTAAACCACTAAACCCGCTCAACTCCATGCGATACAGCTGTATGGAACAGGCTTTTCCCGGCCTCCGCCACTATTTGGTGAATACGCTTCACCTTTTCGGTCAGGCACACAAGTTCTTACGTCCGCCCGGGGTCTTCCCGGTCCGGCTTTATCTGTTGGGAGACCCCGGGATTTTTTACATCCCCGGGGTCTCTGCCTCCCGGAAGGCCCGGAGAGAAGACCCCGGTGGACCGGTAAGCCTTGTGAAAACGCTTTCGTATTGCTTTTTCCGCTTTCATCTTACAGGATGTTCCTGAACCATTTATTTTGATCTGGCATTCTTATACAATTCCCGTAACAGCTCATTGGTTCTTACAAGCTCCTCGTTTTGCCTTAACAAAAGAATTTGTTTCTGTTTGGCAATCAGTGCATCTACTCCCATTTTTGCTAAGGCAATATGGGTTTGCGCAGGAATAGAAATGTTTTGAATATCAGAGCCGGCGATAATCTCCTTTTGCTTTTCCAGAGCGTTTATGCTCGTTTTAATGCTATTCTGAAAATCACATCCTATGAAGTAATCGGCCGGTATATTATACAACGACTCAAGTTTTTCCGCCATGTCATACGTTATGTCCGTTATTTCCAGTTCTAATTCTTTGTAAACCGACTCCTCAATCTTCAATTTATCGGCTATATACTTTTGGGAAAGGCCTTTGGCAAGCCGGGCTGCCACTAATATTTTATTCATACGGTTTTGGGTTTTTATCAGTTTAAAAATTTTCTTTCAGTAGGTCGCTAACAGGTGTATGGAAGGTGCGGTTCCCCACAGTGCACACGATTTCGTGAATACGCTTCACCTTTCCGGTGAGGCACACAAGTTCCTCCTCATTTATTTTATACTCTTTGTAACGGGTATCGATATAGGCTTTTTGTAAAAGGGTGAAGAGCCGCTTGTCCCGTTCTGTATGCCGGGGAAAGAGATCGGGCAACTGGTAAGAGACGAGGCTGGCATACAAAAGCAGCCGCTCGATACTGTGGGTGTTGGCATAATAACCCGTGCCCCGATCCAGCAGGATGCGCAGGGCCTGCTCGGCCGACTGGTGCAGCATAAAGGCCGCCAGGGTGTACTGCTTTCTGAGGCGGTACAGTTCCGAGCCGGTGAGAAACTCTTCCGCCTTTTCCAGTCCTGCCCTCCACTGTTTTTCCCCTCGCTGCCCGGCCGCACCGGGCGGGGCCGGGGCAGCTTCCGGCAATGGGGCCGTTCCGCTATCATACAGCACCACGGCCTGCTGCTGCACCGTGGCGGCAAAGGGGTGGCCTTCGGTTAACCACTCTTCAAAGCGGGCCCGGTGCAGCACCATCGTAGTAACGGGCAGCAGGGCCCTGCAATGGGTTTCGATCTTGTCCTGCCATTCGTGCAGCTCTCTGCCGGCAAGGTCCTCCAGCATGATCAGTACAAAGCAATGGGAAAGATGCCGGGCCGTGGGGGCCGATGGCTGAAAGATGCTTTCGCTTCTGCGGTGCGAAACAGAGGCGCCCAAAAGGAAGATCCTATCGGGCTGGGCGGCTTTTACAATGATCTCCACTAAAGGCTGCTGCAGGGCCGCGAAAGCCTCGGGGTATAAATGGTAGAGGGGAAAGGGTTTCATACCGCCTCCTTTTTTGATAGTTTACGCCTGGGCTTGCGGAACCATTGCTTGAACCAATACGTATGGTGCTTCTCCCGCCAGTCCGCGTAGAGGTCCACCAGGTCACCCTTTCCATTTTTGGGGAACAAAAGGCCCAGGGCATCCATTTCTTTAAAGATCTGCCGGATGTCGTCTTCCGTGTAGTGCTGCTGGCCATAACCATGGGCAATGAAATAGTTGATGAGGTGTTCCTTGGCCTGATCCCCGCCTTCTCTTTTCCAGCTGCCGCAGGCCAAATTATCGGTAAAGTCACGGATCACTTCTTCCGGCGTGACCTCCATCAGCCGGCAGAGCAAAAGAAACTGGTAAGGGAGGATGAACTCAAATTCCGCATGACGTTCATAAGCGCCGGTTTGCCATTTGAGGGTGGGCTTGGGCTTTTTGGTGGACGGCTTCTTGTGGGGAGAGGGTGAAGTTTTTTTCACGATAATCCTTTTAAAAGTGGAGAATGTATTCCAAGACCAACCGCAAAAAAGAGACGTGGGTTAGTCCTATTGTTTTTAGAAATTGCTGGAATAACGAAAAGTAAGCTTAGTCAATTGATGCTGATATTAGCTTGTATTTATAAAGGTTAGCCTCATAAAGACTTTAATTATTTAAAGAATTTCTGTACTAAATTAAAGCTTTTATGATAAAACAAACAAACTTTATTAAGAGTTTCTGAACTTTTTTATATTACTCCATTAAATATGTTCAGAAAACATTGAATTCCAATGACAAAGCTTGGAGAATATCTGATACTTAAATCCGTAAATAAGTCTGAGGTTGCTAGAAAAACAGGGCTTAGTAAGCCAAGGTTAAGCGAGTTAACATTAAATCCATCCGCGAAATTGAGAGCAGATGAATTATATCTTATTGCTTTGGCTATAGATGTAAATCCTTGTGAGCTACTAGAGGCACTTTATGGGGAGATGAAATTGAAAAAATAAAATAAATGGATAGTATCACTTTCACACAAGAACGCTTTCAAAAGCTAGTCGTAGTAATAAACTATGTTTAATCCCTATAAATTGTGCCGCGAAATACAGCAATGCTTAACGAACCCCAAATAGAATACGGCTTTGTAGGTAAACTGCAAGAACTGAAATATAGTTACCGCTCTGATATTCGTAACCGCAAAACGCTGGAAGAGAACTTTCGCCAGAAGTTTGAAGCCCTGAACAGGGTAAGACTTTCCGATGCAGAATTTGCAAGGCTCCGCGATGAGATTGTAAATCCGGATGTTTTTACTGCATCCAAAACTCTGCGCCAGCGCAACTATTTTCAACGAGAAGACGGCACACCGTTACACTACACACTGGTGAATATCAAAGACTGGTGCAAGAATGAATTTGAAGTGATCAACCAGTTGCGGATGAATACCGAAAACAGTAATCACCGCTATGATGTTATCCTGCTGATTAACGGCATTCCTGTTGTGCAGATAGAATTGAAAACACTGGAAGTCAGTCCACGCCGTGCCATGCAGCAGATTGTGGATTACAAGGCCGATCCCGGAAACGGCTATACCAATTCTCTGCTTTGCTTTATGCAGTTGTTTATTGTCAGCAACCGCACCAACACTTATTATTTCTCTAACAACCGCAACCAGCATTTTGCCTTTAATGCCGATGAACAATTCCTGCCTGTGTATCAATGGGCCAGTGAAGACAATAAAAAGATTACACACCTCGACAGCTTTGCTGAAAAGTTTTTAGCCAAATGCACACTGGGAGAAATGATCAGCCGTTACATGGTGCTGGTGGAAAGCGAGCAAAAGCTGATGGTGATGCGGCCTTACCAGATATATGCGGTAAAAGCCATTGTGGATTGTATCCACCAAAACCGGGGCAACGGCTACATCTGGCACACAACGGGCAGCGGTAAAACACTCACCTCGTTCAAAGCATCCACCTTACTAAAAGACAACCCGGACATAGAGAAATGCCTGTTCGTTGTGGACCGTAAAGATCTGGACCGTCAAACCCGTGAAGAGTTCAACAAGTTCCAGGAAGGTTGCGTGGAAGAAAACACCAACACCGAAACACTGGTGCGGCGCATGCTGAGTGAAGACTATGCCGATAAAGTAATTGTGACCACCATTCAAAAATTAGGGCTGGCGCTGGATGAAACGAATAAGCGCAATTATAAGGAACGCCTGCAACCGTTGAGTAAAAAACGGTTGGTCTTCATTTTTGATGAATGCCACCGCAGTCAGTTTGGCGAAAACCACAAGGCTATCAAGGATTTCTTTCCGCAGGCCCAACTCTTTGGCTTTACCGGCACGCCGATTTTTGAAGACAATGCCAATTATACAAGGGTTGACAACGGGCAGCAGGCATCCTACCAAACCACCAAAGACATTTTTCAAAAGCAATTGCATGCGTATACCATTACGCATGCCATTGAAGACAAGAACGTGTTGCGTTTTCACATTGATTATTTCAAGCCGGATGGCAAAGTGGATGTAGGCAGCTCCATTCACCGGCTGGCCGTGGTGGAAGCCATTTTGAACAAGCATGATGCGGCTACCCATTCGGGCCGTTTTAATGCGGTGCTGGCAACAGCATCCATAAACGAAGCAATAGACTATTATCGCTTGTTTAAAGAAAGGCAGGCAGACCGCAAGGAGAAAGACGAGGTCTATGCAGCATTAAACATTGCCTGCGTTTTCTCGCCACCTGCTGAAGGCAATAAAGACGTGCAGCAATTGCAGGAAGACCTGCAACAGGAGAAGAAGGACAACCAGGAAGCACCTGAAGAAAAAAAGCTGGCCCTGAAAGCCATCATTGCCGACTATAACGAGCAATACAAGACCAACCATAGCATAACCGACTTTGACCTGTACTACCAGGATGTGCAGCAGCGCATGAAGGACCAGAAATACAGCAATGCTGATTATGCACACACCAACAAGATTGATGTGTTGATTGTGGTGGATATGCTGCTCACAGGTTTTGACAGTAAATACCTGAATACGCTGTACGTAGACAAAAACCTGAAGTACCACGGGCTGATACAGGCCTTTAGCCGCACCAACCGCATACTCAACGACAGCAAGCCTTATGGCAACATCCTTGACTTTCGCAAACAGCAGGCGGCGGTGGACGAAGCCATTGCCTTGTTTTCCGGCGAAGACAGCGGCAAGGCGAAACAAATATGGCTGGTGGACCCGGCACCGGTGGTGATTAGCAAGTACGAAAAAGCAGTAGCAGCGCTGGACAAGTTTATGCAAAGCCGTGGGCTGGAAACGACGGCCGAAGAAGTTCACAACCTGAAAGGCGATGCGGCACGAGCCGAGTTCATTAACCATTTCAAAGAAGTGCAACGTTTGAAAACACAGTTAGACCAATACACAGATTTAGAACCTGAAGAACAAACCAAAATAGAAAGCCTGCTGCCAGAGGAGGCACTGCGTTCCTTTAAAAGCGCCTACCTGGAAACAGCCAAACGTTTAAAAGCCAGGCAGGACAAAGGTGAAGATGATACACCACCCAATGTGCAGCAACTGGATTTTGAATTTGTACTTTTTGCCTCGGCGCTGGTGGATTACGATTACATAATGGCCCTGATTGCTAAAAACACGCAGGCGCCACCCGCCAAGCAAAAGATGACGAAGGAGCAGTTGATTAACATGCTTAGTTCCAGCGCGAACCTGATGGATGAGCGGGACGATATTGCCGATTACATCAATAGCCTTGATTTTAGCAAGGGGCAAACAAAAGAAAGCATTGAAGACGGCTATCAGCAGTTTAAAGAAGAAAAGCATAATAAAGAGTTAGCGAAAATTGCTGGTGAACACGGAATACCGACAGCAACGCTGAAAACATTTGTCGAAGGCATTGTAAGCCGGGCCATTTTTGACGGCGAACAATTGAATGATTTGTTAGCACCGTTGGGCCTGGGTTGGAAAGAACGAAGCAAAAAAGAACTGGCGCTGATGGAAGACCTGATACCACAATTAAAAAAGCTGGCCGGTGGCCGTGAAATAGCTGGATTGAAAGTATATGAGTAAAGAAAAAAAAGGGAGCACAATACAGCTTAGATTTCCTGAGTTTAAGAACAAAGAAGGATGGATCCTAAGGCGATTGTCTGATGTATTGGTTGAACATGACTTGAGAAGTGAAGGTTCTGAAGAAGTGTTTTCGGTTTCCGTGCACAAGGGAGTGGTTAATCAAATCGAACATCTGGGTCGAAGCTTTTCAGCAGCGTCAACAAGCCACTATAAACGTGTTTTGCCTGGAGATGTTATCTATACAAAAAGCCCTACGGGTGATTTCCCGTATGGAATTATTAAACAAAGTAAGGTAAAGAAGCCAGTTATCGTTTCACCTCTCTACGGCGTGTTCACTCCTGAAACAACAGCTCTAGGTCGTATTTTGGATGCCTACTTCGAGTCAAAAGCAAACACGCATAATTATCTTGCTTCAATTATTCAAAAAGGGGCGAAGAATACAATCAACATTACTAATGACACTTTTCTTTCTAAATCATTGTATTTACCTAGTGACAAAGAAGAGCAGCACAAAATTGCAGATTGCCTTTCTTCTTTGGAAGAGTTGATGGCGGCGCAAAGCAGCAAGCTCGAAGCCCTCAAAGCCCATAAAAAAGGGCTGATGCAGGCCCTCTTTCCCGCCCAAGGCGAAACTGTACCGAGGCTGCGCTTTCCGGAGTTTAGGGAGAATGGGGAGTGGCGGGAGAAGAAGCTAGGTCAACTAATTGAGATAAAAGGCAGAATTGGCTATAGAGGATATACGGTTGAAGATATTGTTGGAAAGGAACAAGGCGCTGTTTCCCTAAGTCCATCAAATTTTGATGGCAACGGTTCTTTGAACTTTGAAAACTCAACCTACATTTCTTGGGATAAGTATGAAGAGTCTCCCGAAATAAAGTTAAAGGAAGGCTTTACAGTTCTTGTTAAAACCGGTTCTTCTTATGGCAAAACAGCATTGGTTAAAAGCCTAAAGGAAAAAGTAACAATCAATCCGCAAATCGTAGTTCTAAAACCGAAAGAAATCAATGCGCAATTTTTATTCTTGCTTGTATCCAATTATTCGATTCAAGAACAAATAAAGTCAGCTGTGGTAGGCGGAGCAATACCGACCCTATCTCAAGAAAGTATCTCCAAATTCGACGTGTTAATTCCGCCAGATAAGGAGAAAAAGGAACAACAAAAAATTGCAAGCTGCCTTTCTTCTTTGGATGCTCTCATCACTACCCAAACCGAAAGGCTGGAAGCACTAAAGCAGCATAAAAGAGGATTGATGCAGGGATTGTTTCCACAAGTAAATGGAGGTAAAGATGCCTGAGCAACCCAAAATATATAGCTATAAAAATTTGTCCAAACTGGCTATTAGGTTACGTGATGATTTGAACGATGCTGATTTTGTTTTGCTCTATGCTTACAATGGTACGGGCAAAACCCGCATTTCCATGGAGTTTAAGGAAAGAGGTAAGCGAGGGGGAAATGGTCAACGAGATACTTTGTATTTTAATGCTTTTACTGAAGACCTTTTTAGTTGGGACAACGATTTGCCGGAAGATAAGGACCGGGTATTGAAATTGAATTCAACTTCGAACTTCTTTGCCGGCTTCCAAGAACTCGAGTTAGAAAATAGAATACGTCCCTTCTTAAACCGTTATGCAGATTTTGATTTTAATATCGATTATGATAATTGGGAGGTAAGCTTTAGTAAAAGCGTTAGGGTTCAAGAAAATATCAAAGGTGAGATAACAGAAAGAACAGAAGTAATTACGAATATCAAAATTTCTCGGGGCGAAGAAAATTTATTTATTTGGTGTGTATTCCTTGCCATTTGTCAACTAACAATTGATGAAGCAGAGGCGTACAAGTGGGTAAAATACTTTTACATTGACGACCCAATTTCTTCTTTGGACGAAAACAATGCCATCGCTGTGGCTAGCGACTTGTCCCAATTACTTCTTAGGGCTGGCGGTAAAATCAAAACCGTTGTATCAACACACCATATTTTATTTTTCAATGTAGTTTATAATGAATTGAAGAATAAAAAGCCAGCAAAGTACTTTCTTCATAAGAATACCGAGGGCTACACATTAAGAAGAACAGATGATACACCATTTTTTCATCATGTTGCCATATTGAGCGAATTAAAACACATCATGAATTCGGGTAGTATCAAAACGTTTCATTTCAACATGCTAAGAAGTATTCTGGAGAAAACTTCGTCATTCTTTGGCCTTAACGATTTTGGAAAGTGCATTCACGGTCTTGAAGAAGACCAAGTATTATTCGAAAGGGCATTGAATTTATTAAGTCATGGAGCTTATTCAGTTTATGAACCAGTTGAAATGAGTGAAGACAACAAAGACTTATTCAAAAGAATTCTAACTGCCTTCTTAGAGAGGTATCAATTCGAGTTACCAGAACTATTTATTGAAAAACAAGAACAAAGAGCAACTGCATGACCGCAATAGAACAACAACAATTAGGAAAAACGCTGTGGGCTATTGCCGATGATTTGCGTGGCGCCATGAATGCCGATGACTTCAGGGATTACATGCTGTCCTTTCTGTTCCTTCGTTATCTAAGTGATAACTACGAAGCGGCAGCTAAACGGGAATTGGGCTCTGATTATCCTGATGTTACTGATGATATTTTAAAAAAATTAAAGCAAGCATCGCCACTGGGAGTATGGTACTCAGAAAATCCAGACGATATCAAAGCCTTTGAGACGCAAATGCGCCGCAAAGTGCATTATGTGATAGAGCCGCAACACCTGTGGAGCAGTATTGCAAACATGGCCCGTCTGCAGGATGATGAATTGCTGCACACACTGGAAAGCGGTTTTAAGTACATAGAAGAGCAGTCCTTTGAAAGCAACTTCGGCGGCTTGTTTTCGGAGATCAATCTGAACTCGGAAAAACTAGGCAAGAACTACACAGAACGCAACAAGCGGCTTTGCACCATCATTCAAAAAATAGCCGAGGGCATTGCCAAGTTTTCTATTGACACCGATATCCTTGGCGATGCGTATGAGTACCTGATTGGGCAGTTTGCGGCCGGTTCTGGAAAGAAAGCCGGTGAGTTTTATACGCCGCAGCCTATTTCCTCCATTTTATCCAAGATCGTTACACTCGATAGCCATAACCCATCGTTAGGCAAAAAGAAAAAACTGGATAAGATACTAGACTTCGCCTGTGGTTCGGGTTCGCTACTCCTCAATGTGCGCAAGGAGATGAAGGAGAATGACGGAACGATTGGGCGGATTTGCGGGCAGGAAAAGAACATTACTACCTACAACCTTGCCCGCATGAACATGCTGCTGCACGGTGTAAAGGATACAGAGTTTGAAATTCATCACGGCGATACGTTGGCAAACGATTGGGATATATTGAATGAAATGAACCCTGCTAAGAAGATGGAGTTTGATGCCATTGTAGCCAATCCACCTTTCAGCTTGCGCTGGGAGCCATCGGAAGTAATGAGCGAAGATTTTCGTTTCAAGAGCTATGGCCTGGCGCCGAAATCCGCCGCTGATTTTTCCTTCCTGCTGCACGGTTTTCATTTTCTTGCCAAAGAAGGAACGATGGCAATTATTTTGCCGCACGGTGTTCTGTTCCGTGGCGGTGCCGAAGAACGTATTCGCACCAAGCTATTGAAAGATGGAAACATTGATACGGTGATTGGCCTGCCGGCCAACCTGTTCTACTCCACCGGCATTCCGGTTTGCATATTGGTTCTGAAGAAATGCAAGAAAGAGGATGATGTTTTGTTCATTAACGCAAGTGCTGAAGGAAACTTTGCCAAAGGCAAACGACAGAACCAATTGCGGGACCAGGATATCGAAAGGATTGTTGAAACGTATAAGAACCGGTTAGATCAGGAACGGTATTCCCGTAAAGTTTCCATGGAAGAAATAGCGAGGAATGATTACAACCTGAATATTTCGCGGTATGTGAGTACGTCGGTTGATGAAGAGAAGATTGATTTGGAGGAGGTAAATAAAAGGCTAGTTGATTTAGAGCAAATTATAACTGAGGCAAGAGATAAGCATAATGGGTTTTTGAAGGAGCTGGGATTGCCGCCGATTTAACTAATGGGCTATTACTGCTTTCCATAAACTTTTTCCGTCCGCCCGGGGTCTTCGTCAAAAGACGCGTGGTTGGCCCGTGGCGAGACCCCGGGAGTCCCCGGCAGTCATTCCGGTCCACCCGGGGTCTTCTCTCCGGGCCTTGTGAGAGGCAGAGACCCCGGGATTAGTAAAGAAAAGAGAAACAAAAAAGACAAATACATAAAGTGTTCGAGGACGGCTGTGATGCGAAAGAATGCGATAGCGAAGCATTTATTTTTCAGAAGTTGCTCTACATCCATCATAACCCGGTACGTAAGAAATGGAACTTAATAAGGGGCTTTACAGCCTATGAACGCCCAAGCGCTGCCTTTGATGAGACCGGCGTAAAAAAGCAGGAGAATAGACTACCTCTAAATGATGCTCCGGCTTCCAAATGGCCGGGGTCTCGCTTTGCACCCATGCCCCCCCAGTGAAGACCCCGGCCGGACAGGGAACCGCGTATTTCTTACGAACCAATTGGAGAAGAAAGGGTTTGGAAATTGCCACATGAAAAACGGTAACGTATATTAGCGGCAATACGACTGTGAGCTACAATTTTGACCAAACAGACCGGTTATATTTCTCTCGCTGAATGGTCGCGAATGAGTGAAATGTGTCGCGAATAACCTGTAATTGTCGCGGAAATGTCGCGAATATCACAAAATGTCGCGTATTTTGTCGCGATTCATGAAAAAATTCTTATTTTGTGATAATGGCAAAGGATAACAGATCCGCATGGAAGTTGCAAACAGCCGGCCTGCTTCGTGCCCTGGAAGCTTTTCCGGATGGCGCAAATGTGGAGGCATTAAAAGGAGTGTTGGGCTTTACCGGTGCCAACCGCACGCTACAGCGCTGGTTGGGAAGCCTGATTGACGAGGGGATGGTTTACAAATCCGGAAAAGGCAAAGCCATCCGTTATCACCTTGCAGCACCGGAAAAGAGCCTGCAGCAAAACACCCGCACCACAACGGAAGGGCCTGTGCTTTCTGCGCACAGCCAGGCGCTTTTAACCGCTGTGCGGCAACCCCTGGAACAAAGAACGCCGGTTGGCTACAACCGTGAGTTTCTGGACAGCTATGTACCAAACACTACGAGCTATCTAAACCTGCAGGAAAAACGAAAGCTTGCCGAAACCGGCAGAACCACTACCGGCGACCAGCCGGCCGGAACCTATGCCCGCCAGGTCCTGAACCGGCTCTTGATTGACCTTTCCTGGAACTCAAGCCGCCTGGAAGGCAATACGTACTCATTACTGGACACGCAGCGCCTGCTGCTCGAGGGAACGGCTACCCCCGAAAAATCGGCCCGGGAAACACAGATGATCCTGAACCACAAAGAGGCCATTGAATTCCTGGTGCAAAACGCCGATGATTCCATTGGTTTTAACCGCTATACCATTCAAAGCCTCCATGCTTTGTTGTCGAACAACCTTTTGGGTGACCCCGGTGCTTCGGGCCGGCTGCGGAGTTTTGGCGTGGGCATCACCGGCTCGGTGTTTACACCGCTGGGCACCCCGCAGCAGATTGAGGAAATGTTTGACCTGGTCCTGGAAAAAGCCACTGCCATCCGGGATCCTTTTGAACAGGCTTTTTTTGCGATGGTTCACCTGCCTTACCTGCAGCCTTTTGACGACGTGAACAAGCGGGTTTCGCGGCTGGCGGCCAACATCCCTCTGAACCGGCACAACCTGGCGCCCTTATCTTTTACCGGGGTGCCGCAGGATGTTTATGTATCCGGTTTGCTGGCCGTGTATGAACAAAATGACGTACGCTTGCTAAAGGAGGTTTTTCTATGGGCCTATGAACGTTCGGCAGCACGCTACGCGGCCTTGCGCCAGACCCTGGGTGAGCCCGATCCTTTCCGGTTGAAATACCGTGAACAACTTCGTGCCGTCATACGTGAAATTATAATGGGGGGGCTGTCACGGGCGGATGCACCCGGGCAAATTAAACACGCGGCCTCGTTTCTGCCGGAACCGGACCAGCAGCGATTTACGGAAGCTGTGGAGACAGAGCTCCTGAGCCTGCACGATGGGAATTTTGCCCGGTACCAGGTAACGCCCAATCAATACCGGGCCTGGAAAGCTGTATGGGAGGGATTAAAAAATGGCAACCCCCGATTTTAAAAGCCATAAAAAAAGCTCCTGTTGTCGTGAGTCTTCCAATTACGAAACGGCCATACACAATCAAGAGTTGGCTGTCGTTTGCAACGACAGCCCATCAAGAGGCTTCCGCAACGCAATGGTGAGCAGCATCAAAGAAGGGGACAGGCACCTCCACGCGGCAGGGAGGAACAACTTTTACAACCAATACTACAGGCAGCCGCAGTCCTGCCAGCCACCATTCACA
>JAEVYV010000001.1 GCA_023392575.1 Bacteroidota bacterium
AAAAGCAGCTCCACCGTTTGTTAAAAGAAAACGAACGGCTGAAAAAGGAAATGGAAACCGTGATGGACCGGGAAAGACACCGCCAGCAAGTGGAAGTTCTGAAACAGCAAAACAAGATCACGGAGGACCGGATTGCCTATTTAAAAGACATGGAACGCAAACTGCGCCAGATTGTGATTGAATGGAAAAAAGCAGAGGATAAAAACAAGGTGGTAAAAGAAATGGCCGCTCTTCTTTTTAAAAAGAATGAGCAGAAGGTGGTGAGCAAAAAACAAAAACAAATCGAATCGAAATACGAGGAGGTGACCGGGGAGATAAAAGTGGGGGATAAAGTAAAAATGAAAAAAAACCTTCAGGTGGGAGAGGTGCTGGAATTGCGGGGGAAAAAAGCCGTGGTGAAAATTGGCTTGCTGCCCATGCAAATAGATTTAAAAGACCTCTCTTTGATTAAAGAAAAAGCCGGCAACGAATAAGAGGTTTCTTATAATGAGAAATGCTGTTTCTGATTTTGGAAACAGCATTTTTGTTTGGAGAGCATCCGGTTTACGGTTGGCTGCTCAGTTGGCATGTAGTAGTCAGCACAACAGCAAGCATTTATTTACAGGGAACTCTTAGATCATACGCTTGCACCCTGATACAAAGTTT
Source organism: Bacteroidota bacterium (assembly GCA_023392575.1). Lineage (GTDB taxonomy): Bacteria > Bacteroidota > Bacteroidia > Chitinophagales > Chitinophagaceae > Flavisolibacter. The sequence goes on from JAEVYV010000001.1 coordinate 646, forward strand.
CCCGATCTTTTGTAACCTTTTTCTTTCTGGGTTCTCTAAATACGATAACGGCGTTCATCAGCCTGATCCCTTTTGCCAGCCGTTTCAGGGAGTGCCGACCGGCAAAAGAAATAACCAGATACCAGTATTCAACCTAATCATTTAAACACAGAGGAGCTTCATTATGAAAAAAACATTTGTATGGCTTGCTGCAGCAAGCGTATTTGCTTTTGCCAACAAAGCGACTTCACAAAACAAAACAGATTTGACAGATGCCGAGGTGGCATCTGTAGCCGTTACCGCTAACCAGATCGACGTGAATTACGGTGAGATTGCCCGAAAGAAATCAAAGGATGCGGAGGTTTTGAAATTTGCAGAAACCATGATCAACGACCACAAGGCGGTCATCAACCAAGCCGCCGCCCTGGTAAAAAAATTGGGGGTCACGCCCAAAGACAACAAGGTGAGTCAGCAATTGCTTGCCGATTCAAAAAAGACGAGCCGCATGTTGGAATCCAAATCGGGAGCCGATTTTAATAAGGCCTACATTGATAATGAGGTCAACTACCACAAAGCGGTGATTTCAACTGTGGAAAATCTTTTGATCCCGGATACGGAAAACAGCGAATTGAAGGAGTTGCTGCAGAATGTTGTCCCAACGCTAAAAGCTCATCTGGAGCATGCGCAGATGGTTCAGGCAAAGGTTGCAAAATCATGAAAAGCAGAACATTACTAAACGGGTGGATTTTTTCGGGGGTGCTGTTTTTTGCATTGACCGGCTGTTCTTCTGCTGAAAACCGAAAACCCGTGGCCCATACAATTGAGATCCGGGGGATGCAGTTTTTGCCCGGCGAACTTTTGGCTCAAAAAGGAGACACCGTGATTTGGGTGAACCATGATATTGTTACACATGACATCACGGAACAAGCATCCAAGGCCTGGTCCTCATCTTCTTTGCCAACCGGAAAATCCTGGAGTAAGGTCATCGAAAATAGTTTAGATTATTACTGTTCCATCCATCCGGTCATGAAGGGCAGGGTGGTGGTCCGGTGAGGCAATGACAACAAACAGTAAAGGTGAAGTCTGCTTCTTTTCACCCACTGAAAACCAAAAGCGCAAACCCGGCATCAGACTGAGTTTGCGCTTTTTTGTGACGAAGGGATCGGACAATTTTTGAACTGATCTGTAGGGAACTTATTAAAAATTAAAGAGCTTCTTTGTTTAATCCCAAGACGAGCCATTCCTTAACAGCTTCCTGTTCATAGTCAATCTCAGATCTGCTTTCGGGAACCTTAAATCTTTATTCAGGCAAGGACAGGAGTTGGAGGCCGGCTTTTTGCTGTTTATGCATATTAAAACCAATACTTCTTTCCTCTAGGCACTTGTTGATGACGAAGAACCGGACTGAAGGTGATGGCAGTGTCAAAACAGTAACAAATAAACGTAACGGTCATGCAAAACAATAAGGTGAAAAGCATACGGGGTTTCGGGCAGAGTATTTGGCTTGATTTCTTTGACCGGAAAATCATGGACTCCGGAGAATTGAAAGAACTGATTGAGGAAGATGGCGTGAGCGGCGTAACATCCAACCCATCCATATTTGAAAGGGCCGTGAACAGCGGTTCAGATTATGATGAAGATATAACAATGCTTTCCCGGCAAAAAAACAACAACGATGATATTTTCTTTGGCCTTGCCGTGAAAGATATCCAACGTGCTGCCGGTTTTTTTAAATCTGTGTATGAAAATAATAAGGGTGAAGATGGCTTTGTAAGTCTTGAGGTCTCGCCGCACCTTGCATATGATACCAAAGGGACAGTGAAGCAAGCCAGGGAATTATGGAAATCTGTTGACCGCAAAAACGTGATGATAAAAATTCCGGCTACGGCAGAAGGCATACCTGCTATTCGCCAGTGTATTAGCGAAGGAATCAATATTAACATAACCCTACTCTTTGGTTTGCCTCGTTACAAAGAAGTGGTGGATGCCTATTTAGCAGGACTTGAAGACCGGGTTAAAACTAGTTTGCCAATAGGTGATATTGTGTCTGTGGCCAGTTTTTTCCTCAGTCGTATCGACGTGTTCATTGATCCGCTTCTTGAAGAAAAAAAACTATTGGACCTGAAAGGAGAAGTGGCAATTGCTTCGGCAAAAAAGGCGTATGAGATCTACAAAAATATCTTCAGCAGTGAGCGGTTTAAAAAGCTCGAGGCAAAGGGCGCTAAAAAGCAGCGGGTACTATGGGCCAGCACCAGCACAAAGGACCCATCATTCAGCGATGTGAAATATGTAGAAGCGTTGATTGGTCCTGAAACGATTAATACCATTCCCCTGGAAACACTGGAGGCTTTTAATGATCATGGAAAACCGGGCAATAATCTGGAAAGCGACATGGATAAGGCCACGGGTGTGTTGGCTCAGTTAAGCGCAAGAGGCATTGACATCAACATCATTACTCAAAAACTGGAAGATGAGGGAATTGAAAAATTCAATAAAGCTTATGACAAGCTTTTGGCAGCGATTGATCAAAAGCATAGAGTATTGTGAGATCGTGATGCGGTCAAAACAATCGCCTGGATATTGACGATGTATTGCATCATACTTAAAATGAATGGGCCCGATAGTACTCGTGTGGTGATGAAGAAAGCCCGGTGCAATAAGTTTTAACAAGCTTGCTGAATCTAATTTAAAATGCTGGTAAAGTGAGAAAGATTTAATAACTTATAGTGCATACGGAAATGAAGAAAATTGCAATTAATGGCTTTGGCAGGATTGGGAGGGCCGCATTGAAAATAATCATGGATACTCCCGGCCTGGAAATAACAGCTATCAATGACCTGATGAGTATTGATAACGCTGCTTATTTACTTCGTTACGACAGCGTGTATGGAAAGTACAAAAATGAAGTAATCCTTTCAGGCGACCATTTACAAATAGGCGATAAAAAGATTTTATTTTTTTCCGAAAAAGATCCGGGGAAACTTCCATGGAAGGACTTGAATATAGACGTGGTTATAGAAAGCACAGGTATCTTCACGAAACGGGAGGATGCTGAAAAACATATTTACTCCGGCGCAAAATCGGTTGTCATATCAGGACCGACCAAAAGCAAGAACACGCCGACCGTTATACACGGTGTGAATACGGCAGATGGTAAAACGTCCATATTCTCCTGTGCCAGTTGTACAACGAATAATGTTGGGCCCATCATAGAAATAGTGAACCGGCGCATTGGCATCAAAAAAGCAATCTTAAATACCATCCATGCCTATACAGCTTCCCAGAGTTTAATAGATGCGCCTTCTAAAAAAGAGTTTCGAATGGGGCGTGCGGCGGCAATGAACCTGGCGCCTGCCGCCACCGGTGCGGCGATTGCCACCACGAAAGCTTTGCCGGAATTAGAAGGTAGGTTCGATGGTGTAGCCGTGCGGACGCCTGTTGCAGTTGGCTCCATTTCCGATGTTAGTTTTATAGCAGCAAGAGATACCTCTGCCAAAGAGATCAATGATGTACTGACGGAAGAATCAAAAACGGATAGATATAAGTTCGTGCTGACTGTATCCGATGAACCCCTGGTTTCAACAGATATTATTCAAAGCCCGTTTGCTTCCATTGTTGATTTAAACATGACCAGGGTAGTAGGTGGCGACCTTGTAAAGATCATGGCATGGTATGATAACGAATGGGGGTTTACCAATCAGATGGTTAGGCAAATAAAAGAAGCCTGACCAATCCCATGACAACAGAACGATGTAAATAGTTTGGAATGGAAAAACATTTTGTAAAAGTCAGGTCGGTCAGTAACGTTACACATGACGTCCTAAAAATTGAAACGGAAAAACCGGAAGGGTATCATTTTATTCCCGGGCAGGCCACCGAAATTGCGATAAATAAAGCTGGATGGATCAAGGAAACAAGGCCTTTTACGTTCACCTGTCTTCCGGATAATGATTACCTGGAATTTACCATTAAAACGTATCCAACGCACAAAGGTGTTACCAACGAGCTTTTGCAACTCAAGCAGAACGACGAATTGATCCTTCATGCGGTTTTTGGAACGATCGCCTATCAGGGTGAAGGTGTTTTTATTGCCGGCGGAGCAGGTGTGACGCCGTTTATTTCCATCTTCAGATTCCTTCAATCAAAAAATGAAATCGGCAATAACCGGTTGGTTTTTGCAAACAAAACCAAAGCGGATATTATTCTCGAAAAAGAATTCCGAGAGCTGTTGGGCAATCGTTTTATTAACGTTCTTTCTGAGGAAAATGTGAAAGACTATAAACACGGCCACATTACACTGGATTTGCTGAGAGAAAACATTCCAGACATACGGAAAAAAATATACCTATGCGGCCCAGACCCTATGATGGAAGCAATGGAAGAGCATTTGAAAAATTTAGGCGTTGATGGTAACGCCATTGTAAAAGAAAAATTCTGAACAGAATATACATTATGGAAATCAAGCTGAAGAGAGTATATGAAAAATCAGCAAAAGAAGATGGTACACGCATTCTTGTTGACCGACTATGGCCGAGAGGCCTTACAAAGCAAAAAGCAAATGTGGATTTGTGGTTAAAGGAAATTGCCCCCAGTACAGAGCTGCGCAAATGGTTTCATCACGATCCGGAAAGGTGGACAGAATTTAAGAAGCGATACCTGATGGAGCTTAAAAGCAAAACAGAACAAGTTAAAGCATTGAAAAAGGAATTAAAGACCGGAACGGTTACATTGGTTTATGGCGCAAAAGACGAAGAACACAATGAAGCGCTTGTTCTCAAAGAATGGTTAAGCCGTTAATTGAAAATAGCAAGTGTAAATTGTCAAAAGAATGAAAAAAGTATTAATTGCATTGGATTATGATCCCTCTGCACAAAAAATTGCAGAAGCAGGTTATGGTTTAGCAAAGGCAATGAATGCCCGGCCCATTTTGCTGCACATCATTTCTGCTCCGGTTTATTATTCTTCTCTCAACTATTCTCCCGTCATGGGGTTTGATGGTTTTAATAGCATTGATACCATTCAGCCCGAGGCTACAGATGAATTAAAAAAAGCGGCGCAACGATTTCTGGATGAATCAAAAAAGTTTCTTGGTGATGAAAGTATTGAAACAGTTGTAAGCAGCGGCGAAGTGGGCGATGCTATTTTGGAAACGGCAAAAAGAGTACATGCTGATATAATTGTTTTGGGCACACACAGCAGGCGGGGATGGGATAAAATTTTGGTGGGAAGTGTAACGGAAAATGTCTTGCATCACAGCTCAATCCCTTTGTTCATCATTCCAACAAAAGGGATCAGGGAAAACAAATGAAAGTTTCATCTAAATGAAATGCCACCGCCTACCATCATAAAAAATTCGAAAAAGAAATACCTGTGTCAACAAATAAGCCCTATCGCATCATTTTCTGGAGCAAATAAATTAACCGGATAATAAAAACAACATTATGGAAAATGAAAACGTGTACCCAGCGACAACGAAAGAGCTCGCTGATAAAAAAGCTGCCTTGGCGCCTGAGAATTTAGAGGCATGGAGAAATTTCAGTAAAACCGTTTTTAAGGCCGGCGCACTTCCAGAGAAAACAAAGCAACTGATTGCAGTTGCCGTAGCTCATGTAACACAATGTCCTTATTGTATCAGGTCGCATTCCAAACAGGCCATGCGAAAAGGGGCCAGCAAGGAAGAGATTATGGAAGCCATTTGGATAGCTGCTGAAATGCGTGCAGGAGCTGCTTATGCCCACGCAACGATTGCAATGGAGGAAATGGATAAACACTGATTTGTTAAGCGAAACAATTAGGGTGATGCAACAAAGACTAGACTATACAAAAGTTTATCCGGAAGCGGTAAAAGGAATGCTGGAATTTGAAAAATTTGCAGCCACCTCCGGACTCGAACGTGCGTTATATGAGCTTGTAAAAACAAGGGCTTCTCAAATAAATGGCTGCGCCTATTGTTTGGATATGCACACCAAAGATGCCCGCAAAGCAGGAGAAACAGAGCAACGTCTCTATGCTTTAAGCGCATGGCGTGAAACCTCTTTTTATACGGACCGTGAACGGGCTGCATTAGAATGGACCGAAGCATTGACATTGATTTCAAAAAATGACGTACCGGACTCTTTGTATGATTCGGTCCGCAGATATTTTGGTGAAAAAGAAATGGTGGCTTTAACCATGGCGATCATTGCAATAAATGGATGGAACCGCCTGGCGATTGGTTTTCGCACAGTTCCCGGGACCTACCAGCCGAAATAATGTAACAAAACCGGCATCTTCCAAAGTACTGACTGAAATCCAACCTGAAAATGCAATGCGGGTTAAAATTTCTGAGGAACAAAAACGGCTGAATGAACATTACGCTAACACCAGAAACTGGTTGAAGTGGGGACCCTATTTATCCGAACGGCAATGGGCAACCGTCAGAGAAGATTATAGTGTAGACGGCGATGTTTGGAATTATTGCACGCACGACATGTCCCGCTCTAAAGCGTATCGCTGGGGAGAAGACGGCATCGCCGGTATCTCTGACCATCTTCAAAAAACATGCTTTGCCCTTGCTTTGTGGAATGGCCGGGATAAAATTTTAAAAGAACGGTTATTTGGCCTTACGCCCAAGTATGGCAATCATGGGGAAGATGTAAAGGAATTGTATTACTATTTGGACAATACGCCTACGCACTCCTACATGAAGTATTTGTACAAATACCCGCAGGCTGCTTTCCCTTATCATGACCTGGAAGAAACCAATCATAAGCGAACCAGGGAGGATGATGAATATGAGATCGTTGATACCGGTGTGTTTAACGACAACCGCTATTTTGATGTGTATATTGAATATGCCAAAAACGACGAAGAAGATATTTGCATCCGGATAACGGTGTGCAACCGGTCTGCGGATAAGGCCTCTATTACTTTATTGCCCACCCTGTGGATGCGTAATCTTTGGTCGTATGGCCTGGTTAAGGAGAAGCCCGTCATTGAACTGGTCGATAACGATACCGCTGGTGAAGTAAAGATCACCAGGGCTCACCCGGAAACGTATTCTTTCTATTTTCAAAAAACAGCAACCGTTTTATTTACAGAAAACGAAACCAATACAGAGCGCCTGTACCAGGTGCCCAATAAAAGCCCATTTGTGAAAGATGCTTTTCACGATGCTGTTTTGAAAAATGATTTTACCTTGTTCGATTCCAAAAAAGAGGGCACCAAATGTTCCCCCGTTTATTCCTTCAACATAGAACCAGGAGGTTCTGCCACGCTTAAATTGCGTTTAAGCCAACAGCCCTCACAGGATCCTTTGAGCCCTGCATTCGACGAAATTTTCGCCAGGCGGATACAGGAAGCAGATGAATTTTACAGCGGGCTTATTACATCAGAAAAGGATGATTTAAAAACTATTCAACGGCAGGCTTTTGCCGGAATGTTATGGAATAAGCAGTTTTATTATTTCGATATCCCTTCCTGGTTGCATGGCGATAAAGGCCAGCCGCCTCCCCCCGCAGAACGAAAACAGGGCCGCGACAGCGATTGGATGACTTTAAATAATGAAGACATTCTTTCCATGCCCGATAAATGGGAGTATCCCTGGTATGCCACCTGGGACCTTGCTTTTCATTGCATTCCGCTTGCCGCCCTGGATGCCCAGTTCGCCAAAGATCAGTTGGTGCTTTTATTAAGGGAATGGTATATGAGCCCGAACGGACAGTTGCCCGCATATGAGTGGTCGTTCAGCGATGTCAATCCGCCGGTGCATGCCTGGGCCTGTCTGCAGGTGTACAAAAAAGATAAAGAGCGGACCGGTATGGGCGATACCTTATTCCTGGAACGGGTTTTTCAAAAGCTGCTGATCAATTTCACCTGGTGGGTTAACCGTAAAGACCGGTTTGATAACAATGTTTTTGAAGGCGGTTTTTTGGGGTTGGATAATATCGGGTTGTTCGACAGGAATAATGTTCCCGGCGGCGGCGTTTTACAGCAGGCCGATGGTACGGCATGGATGGGAATGTATTGTCTGAACATGCTGGAGATAGCGCTGGAACTGGCACAATACAATAAAGCCTATGAAGATCTTGCCACTAAATTTTTTGAGCATTTTACGTATATCGCCAGTTCATTAAATCAAATCGGCAAAGATTTTCCCGGAGCTTGGGATGAAGAGGATGGTTTTTTCTATGATGTACTTAAAATGCCCGATGGCGAATTTATTCCGCTTAAAGTTCGCTCACTCGTTGGTCTTACCACCTTGTTTTCAGTGCATGTTATTGACAAGGAATTATTGGAAAAAGTACCCGAATTCCATCGCCGTGTAAGATGGTTTGTACGATACCAGCAAAAAAATAACCAGTACCAGGTCATTGAAGATATTGATGAAAAGGAAGGGATACTTCTTTCGTTTGTGCCCTTTAAACGATTAAAAAAGATTTTAGCGGCCCTGCTTGACGAGAACGAATTTTTATCGCCCTGCGGCATCCGGTCCCTTTCAAAAATCCATCAAACACCCTATACGATCCGGCTTGATGGAAAAGAGTTTGGCCTCCGTTATGAACCCGGCGAATCAAGATCCGGCTTATTTGGTGGCAACTCCAACTGGCGCGGGCCTGTTTGGATGCCAATGAATTATCTGATCATTCAAGCACTGGAAAAGTATCACAACTATTTCGGGGATGAATTACAGGTTGAGTTGCCCTCTCATTCAGGAAACAAGGTCAATCTTAAAATGGTTGCGGATGAACTGCGAAAACGACTGACCGGATTATTTATACTAAATCCCGAAGGCAAACGGGTTTTTAACGGACAACGGGATTTATTCAATAAGAATGAACATTTTAAAAATCTCGTTTTGTTTTATGAATGTTTTCACGGCGATAATGGCCGCGGAATTGGTTCCTCGCATCAGACTGGCTGGACTGGCCTGATTACAGAAATAATCGGGAAAAACATGTAAGTTGAAGTTTGTCAAAAGACAGTGTTCTCAGCCTATGTTCAATTCATGACATTGGATGACTTTCTCGATATGGACGAAATGGAACAGGCGGAAGCTGTTTGGAGCGGAACGCTGCAGGGCACCCGGCATGAGGGAGAATACAGGATATTACTTTACAAGATCGATGAATTTTATGTTGAAGCCTGGTATCATATAGAATACAATGTTTTGAGGAAGTTTGTTCCGTTTGATGATACGAAATTATTAGAACAATATTTCAAAATCAATTTGAATTAATTCTGCTTATAGGTTAGGATGGTCAATCCTTGATTTGGAACGTGAGGGCTAACCAAGTCTGAATCGTCACTTACAATAATCCATTTCTTTGAAATGGCTTGATTTAAATAATAGCTATCGTTAAAGCCGATTTTAGTGAATAAGTCAAAGACATTTTTAATATTAACGGAGTTAAATTCGTCGCTGCATCTTGCGCACTGTGAAACTATTTGATTCAACGTCGTTTTTATTGCTTGAATTGTGGTTTCACATTGCTGACTACCCATATAATCCCTTTTGAAGCTGTTGAACTTTCCGGCATTTGCCGGGTTCTTTTTTTCAATTTCAAAGTCAAGTCTTAAATACCTGTTTGCAAATTCGCTTAGCACTAAAGAGTTAATGTAAATATGCGAATTCATTTGTAATACATACTGCAAAAACCTTGAGTATTGTGTTTGCCTTTTACTGTTATAACTTCCAAGTGGACAAAATATATACATCCAAACGTTATTGTCAAAGAAGAAAACGTCAGAAGTTTTGATTGAATATTGTTGAATAGGAATGATTGAATTAGCCTTACTCATCGTCAGAAAAATGATCTTTTAATATGTCAGAAAAGCCATCTTTATTTGAAAAAAATGCCTTAGCGGTGTTGATTACTTTTGCTAAAATAACTCTGTCTTCGGGAGACATATTAATCACACTAAAGTGCGCCTCAATAAAATCATTGTTATATATCCCGTATAATTGGCCCACAGATGCGTTTAAAAAGGTTGATACTACAAGTTCAATGTGAGTAAAATCCAATGCGACACCTTCTTGTTGTTTTAATATCGGATTGATTTTCTCGAAAACCTTCTCGCCATCTTCGGTGGTAATTGCAAACGGTGAACCTAACGTATCGAAAACTCTGATAGTCTGTATTTTCATGTCGCTATTGTGTAAGAGTGCTCTCCAATTCCTTTGCTAAAATATACAAATTTGAGTCATTTAAATTAAACCTCAGATTAACAATAGTTCCTAATATTCTAGTTTCCATTGCACGTTCAGTGATTTTAATATCTGCTTCCTGCCAATACCCGTCTGACGATACAATTTGCAATGAACCTTTGTTGAGCTTTAAAAAATCTCTAATTAAACTAAAGCCGAGCCCCCCAGGAATGTTATCTTCTACTTTCTTAGTAGTATTTCCTTGTTCAACTGCCCAGCTTATTGCGCTGATACCAGATATTTTATTGCCCCGCTTGAAATAATTGTTTACGTTCTTTCTAATAGTAACGCCCATGTCCGACATAGTAAAGTTTAAAACTTTGTCACGTCTTGAATAATAACCGCATGTATGAATATAATCACACTTACCGTGGGTATGAGCATTGTTGAATATCTCTAAAATGCTTCTGTTGATCTCCTTTTTCAACGCAGGCGACATTTTGGGGAAATCATCATGCATAAAAACGGATTCATAAATGTATACTTGAAAAGCTCCTATATCCGCCAGCGCGAACTTTCTGTAATCTATTTTAAAATCAGTCTCTTGAAATACTTGCTGTCGTTTTTGATAGTTTGTAGACACATATCCGTAGAATCCATTTCTTTTAAAAAGTTTTTCAGTTTCATCATTAATTCCACTAAAAAGCACCGAGTTTTTTCTCAAGCTTAAATCATCGATTAGACATCCTAAAGGCGAACATAGATTTGGATCAAAAAATTCATTTCCGGTAAAGTCTAAAATGACAACACTTTCGGTAAAATTCCATGTGCTAATGTTGATACTTCCTAGAAAAGCAAATCCATCAAAGTCAGTAGTTAAGTTTTTAGGGAATGAAAAAATTTTCAACTGATTTATCATAAAAGCCATAATTGCTGCCCTTTTTACTCCCTAAAATGAAAGAACTCGCCCAAATCCTTACTGGTGGCGAGTTTCAAAAGTGTTAGAGCGGAGAGAGAGGGATTCGAACCCCCGGACCTGTTACAGTCAACGGTTTTCAAGACCGCCGCATTCGACCGCTCTGCCA
>JAEVYV010000055.1 GCA_023392575.1 Bacteroidota bacterium
ACTGGTTAGGTAGACCAGGTGGGTGGCGTACTTGGGCACCGAGCGGTCGTTGCTGAGCTCCTGGATCTTGGGAATGTAGTGGTCCAGGCGGACAAACTCCACATAGCGGTTTTTGATCTTGCGGGCCTTGAACCAGTCGTACATCACCAGGAACAGAAAACCTCCCATGAGCACGGCCACATAACCTCCATGTGGGAATTTTTCCATGTTGCCAAGCAAAAAACTAAACTCGATGGTAAAGTAAACCCCAAGATACAGCAGCACAAACACCGGCCTTATGCGGTGTATGATCAAATAGTTGGCAAACAAAATAGACGTAGCGATCATGCATAAGGTAATGGCCAAACCATACGCTGCTTCCATGCTGGATGCTTTTCGAAAATGAAGCACCATGCCGATGCAACCCAAAAACAACAGCAGGTTAATGGCGGGTATATAAAGCTGCCCTCTTGCTTCGGTGGGATATTTGATCCTGAGCTTGGGCCAAAGATTAAGGCGCATGGCTTCGCTGATCAGGGTAAAGGAACCGGAAATCAGGGCCTGGCTGGCAATGATGGCGGCAACTGTGGCAATGGAAATTCCAAAATAAAGAAACCACTCCGGCATGATGCCATAGAAGGGATTAAACCCTCCGTCGATCATAGCCGCAGAGATGGGTTTATCGTGATAGTTGCTGAGCAGCCAGGCACCCTGTCCCAGATAATTTAGGATGAGGCAGGTTTTTACAAAAATCCAGGAATAGCGGATGTTCCATTTGCCGCAGTGGCCCAGATCGGAATAAAGAGCCTCTGCACCTGTGGTACACAAAAAAACGCCCCCTAGTATATAAAAGCCCTTAGGGTATTTCAGCAGCAACTCCACTCCGTAATAAGGATTAAAGGCCCTGAACACATGCAGGTCATCGGAAAGGTGCATCACACCCAGAATGGCCAGCATCAGAAACCAACAGGTCATGACCGGGCCAAAGAATTTGCCAATAAAGGCCGTACCAAACTGCTGCAGAAAAAACAAAGCAGTTAAAATCCCAATGACCAGATAAACAATAGCTGTTTGGCTGACATGCGAAAGGGCCGGAATCTGCTTTAATCCTTCAATGGCCGAAGTAACGGAGATAGGAGGGGTGATCATCCCATCGGCCAACAAAGCTGCACCGCCAATCATGGCCGGAATCACCAGCCATTTTTTTCTGCGCCGGACCAGGGCAAATAAAGAAAAAATGCCGCCTTCACCCCGGTTGTCTGCATTGAGGGTAAGAATCACGTATTTAATGGTTGTTTGCAGGGTTAGGGTCCAGATGATCAGGGATAAAGAACCAATGACCAGGTCTTCGGAGATCGTTCGATTGCGCATGATGGCGTTCAGGACATAAAGAGGAGAAGTGCCGATGTCCCCGTAAATAATTCCAAGAGCAATCAACAAACCAGCCAGAGAGGCCCTGTTTTGCGAATGAATCATTGTGTATAAATTCTTTGTTCCAGCCAGCAGAGCGGTAACAGATACAAACCGGCAAAACAAAATTGGGTACAAATATTTATAAAATCCTTATGCAGTCTTGCTATTTTTATTATTTACTTTTTGACATTCTCAGCCATTAAAAAATAAACCCCTTTACCATGGAACAGGAATCCCGGGAGCTCTTTTCTCTGCAAATTGAACCGATTACCAAATCCTATTTATGGGAAACAGCCCGGTGGGCCAAATTCCTTTCCATCATAGGCTTTATCTTCTGCATCCTCATCTTACTGGGTGGGCTTTTTTTTAGCTCGTTTTTCAGTTATTTCGCCCGAGAAAACGGGACCGTAGGCTCGGCAGAGGTTAACCCCACGGGTCTGGGCGTCAGCATGGCTTTCTTTTACCTGATTCTGGCTGTAGCGTATTTTTTTCCCTGTCTTTTTTTATACCGGTTTGCTTCAAAAATGAAAACAGCACTTAGCGGCAATGCCCAGGACCAGCTGAACTTTTCTTTTCAAAACCTGAAGTCCCTTTTCAAATATTTTGGGATCATCACCATTATTGCTTTGGCGATGTACGGCCTGGTGCTGGTATTAGCTGTTTTGGGACTGGCGGCCCGGGGTTGAGCGCTTTCAAACCAACTTCCCAGGATTGCAGGACAAGCGGCGGATGGTTGTTTAGTGGCGTAAGCTATTGCTGCCATCCCTTATAAGCTGGCTCTGAATTTTTCAAAAACAACTGATTCTTTTTAATTGGCCGATAAATAATTGTAATCCTTCAGCAAGGTTTGTAAAAAATCAAATGGGGACAGGGTGGTGTTGATCCTGAGGTGCGCCTTGATTTTTTCTGCGGCCATTTCGGCCAGGGTATAGTCGTGACGCTTAATGGCCGTATCCAAAATGCCCTTTAATGAATTAATATCCCTGTCGCTCAATTGCATCACCTGCGGGAAGGAAGGAACATAGGTATCTGCCACATCCAGAAACACGGTATCGTAAATGGATTGTTTTTTGGTAGCATCAATGACCAGAGTATGTGCCAGCAAATCGCCCAGGCGCTGCTGTTTTCGGGAGTTTACCAAAATAAGATCCGTAAAAAGCAGTCCCAGGGGAATGCCCACTTTCCATAAAAAACTAAAATCGCCGGCCCTTGCCGCCATCGGGGCAAACAAAATGATGACCAGCGCCATATAATCGGAAGTGCGGATGAGCCAGCGGATCACATATTGGCCAATGCCGGGTTGTCCGCCGTTTTCGTTTACCACCCTTATGCGCATGATGCGTTTGCCAATGCTTTGCCCGTTCATGGTGATTTCGCAAATCAAATGATAGGTAACATAGGGGATCATCAGCAACATAAACAAGGCCCATACCGCTTCGTCGCCCTCATTTCGGGCAAACCAGCTCAGGAACCGGGCCGCCACAATGATGTATACAATCAAGACAATGGTATCCAACACCCAGGCCAGCAGTCGTTTGTAAAACGGCGCTGCTTCAAATTCCAGATCGATATTAAAATTGGTGGCAACCCTTATAATTGACATGTGCGGAATTTAAAGCAATGGAAAAGATTCGGTTTCTTTTTCCATTGCAGCAATCGTAAAAATAGTATTTTACAACTTTAAAGCTACCTGTTTTGCGCGAAGGCTTATTTATCAAAAAGAACAAGGACCGCTGGGAAAGAGTTCAGCAAAGGAACACCGCAGGCGCAGATGAAATGGCCACCGATTTTATTCAGCTGGTTGATGATCTTGCTTACGCCAAAACATTTTATCCCAGCAGCCGGGTCACCCAATACATCAATTCCCTGGCCTCGGCCATTTATCTGAACATTTATAAAAACCGGAAGGAAGAATCCAACCGGTTGCTGAAATTTTGGAAATACGATGTGCCCCTGACCGTAAAAAAACACCATACGCTGATCCTTGTTGCCTTCATCATCTTTGCCCTGTTTTTTTCCGTTGGCTTTTTTTCGGCAGCCCATGAGCCGGGTTTTGTCCGGGAAGTTTTGGGCGACAGCTATGTTAACATGACAGAGGAAAACATTGAAAAAGGAAATCCCTTTGGGGTTTACCAGGATCCCAATTCCTTTGTGATGTTCCTCCGCATCATGGTGAATAATATCCTGGTTTCCTTTGTTTACTTTTTCCGGGGCATTTTGCTGGGCATTCCCAGCCTGGTTTCCTTAGGCAAGGAAGCCATCCGATTGGGCGCCTTTGAGCACATGTTTTATGTAAAAGGCCTGGGCGGCCAGGCGGTAACCACCGTACTTATTCACGGACTGCTGGAGCTAACCGCCATTATCATTGCCTGCGGCGCCGGTGTGGTTATGGGTACCAGTTTTCTTTTTCCCGGAACCCGCAGGCGGCTCGATGCCTTTCGGGAAGGGACCAAAGACGGCATTAAAATGATCATAGGCCTGATTCCGGTATTTGCAATTGCTGCTTTTTACGAAGGATTCATAACCCGGTATTATAAAATGCCGCTTTCGCTGAACCTGTTTTTGCTGCTTTCATCCGCAGTCTTTGTGGTGTGGTACTTCATTGTGTACCCGGCCCGTTTGTCGAACCGCAGAAAAGGAGAGGAGCCAACCAATGAATAAATTCTCGGCACATACCAGATCCCTCTTGCTTCTTTTGTGGTTTTTTGCCCTTGGCCTTACCTCCGCGGCGGCCCAGGAGCAGGGTGCGGAGCCAACTATTGATTCCGCAGTAGTTAGTATTCAGGCCAACGAAGATTCCGAAGTTTTTTTTGATGCCGTGAGCGACTCCTCTTTAGTTGCGGCCCGTTCCGTTCCGGACAGCGTGATACAAAAAATGCGGGCAGACGGGGATTACTGGTATGTGAACCAGGCGCCGGAGCGGCAAAAGCCCCAACAGGCAAATACAGAAACCAGCGAAAACTGGTTCCAGAAACAATGGTTTGCCCGGCTGATGTGGTTTTTGGTGATCGGAAGCTTTGTAGTCATCCTGATCTGGTTTTTGGCCTCCAGCAATATCCGCCTGTTCCGCAACTCTTCGAAAGCCGGAGCGGAGGACATCGGCGAGGTGACTGAGGAAACCATCTTCACACTGGCTTATGAAAAAGAAATTCAAAAGGCTGTTGCCAGCCAAAATTACCGCCTGGCGGTAAGGCTATGGTACCTCTATACTTTAAAACAGCTTGCTGAAAATAATCTCATCCAGTACAAACAGGAAAAAACCGATAGGGAATATGTGCATGAGTTATACCAAACACCTCATTACAAACCCTTTTTCCACCTGACCCGGCACTTTGAATACGCCTGGTACGGGAAATTTGAATTGTCGCCGGAGGCCTTCGCCCTGCTGCAAAAAGATTTTCTCAACTTTAAACAGCAGTTGCCGGCATGAAAAAATACAGCGTCTATATTGTTGCGGCCCTTGTTGTTCTTTTTTTGGGGGGCCTGATCGTTGCCAGCAGCAAAAAACAAAAGCGGCGGATGGACGAACGCATCACGCTGCGCCAGGCTGATAAAATTCCTTATGGTACTGCAGCCGCCAAAACCTTGCTGCCGGTGCTTTTCCCCCAGGCTTCCGTGTATTACAACAAGGATTATCCTTCTTATTGGGATTCCATTGACACCGATACCCCGAACCAGGCGGTTATTTTAATGGCCGATTATTTCAATGCGGACCAGGACGAACTGGCCCACCTGCTTTCTTTTGCCAGAGAAGGGAACTATGTTTTTATTGTCGCCAAATCATTCTCTTACGATGCGATTGAGTTCTTTCATTTTTCCTACAACGAAAGCTCGCTGGACCAATTGCTCAACGCAACGGACGACAGCCTGCGCATCCGACTGGAAAAACCTTTTTTTGCCTCCGATCAACTATTTGTTTATCCAGGCAAAAAATACGAAAGCTCTTTTTATGCCCTGGATACCCTGCGCACCAAAGTACTGGGACGAACCCAGGAAGGCCGGCCGAACTTTGTACAATTCCATGCCGGAAAGGGCCGTGTTTTTGTTCATGCAGCGCCCCTGGCCTTCAGCAATTATTTCATTTTGCACAAAAACAATCTGGAATACTACCGCAACGCCCTGTCGGTAATTCCGCCTTCGGTTAAAAAGGTTTTATGGAATGAATATTACCTGGTAAAACCCCGAAGCGACAGGGAAGACGGTCCGAATTGGTTGGGGGTGCTCCTGAAACAGCCTTCTTTTAAATGGGGCCTGTTGACGGGCATGGCCCTGCTGGTGCTGTTTGTTTTGCTGGGCATGCGCCGCAGGCAACGCATGATCCCGGCTTACCCCAAACCCAAAAACGATTCGCTGGACTTTGTAAAAACACTGGGGCGGCTGTACTATGACAAAAAGGATCATAAAAATCTGGCCCGGAAAATGGGTGCTTATTTTCTGGAGCATGTCAGAATCCGGTACAAGCTGTCCACGCAGGTTTTGGATGACGCTTTTGTGCAAAGCCTTCATTGGAAAACCAATTATCCGGCAGAGGACCTCGGGCAAATAGTGGACTTTATCAATTCACTGAACGAACTGCCGGCCATCACCGAGGGCCAGCTGTCGGGTTTTCACAAGCAGGTAGAATTGTTTTATCAAAACACATAAAATGGAAGAATCAGTTTTTCAAACCCGTACCGATCTGACCGAATTGAACGAAGCGGTAAATGCGGTCAGAGACCAAATCAAAAAAGTGATTGTGGGGCAGGACGAAATGGTGCGTTTAATTATTGTGGCCCTGCTGGCCGACGGACATGTATTGATCGAAGGGGTACCCGGCGTAGCCAAAACCCTGACGGCAAAGCTGGTGGCCCGGTCGCTGGACGTGCAGTTCTCCCGCATCCAATTCACACCGGATCTCATGCCATCCGATGTGTTGGGTACACCTGTTTTTAATCCCCAACAAGCCAGTTTTGACTTTAAAAAAGGCCCCCTTTTCAGCAACGTGGTTTTGATTGACGAGATCAACCGGGCGCCAGCCAAAACACAGGCAGCCCTGTTTGAAGTAATGGAAGAAAAACAAATTACGGTGGACGGCAAAAGCTATCCCATGCAACCGCCGTTTATGGTGCTGGCCACGCAAAACCCGATAGAGCAGGAG
>JAEVYV010000063.1 GCA_023392575.1 Bacteroidota bacterium
CGACCGTATGTTGTTTTCCCAAACCTGGCGGGAGATGCTGGAACAAACCTCAGGGGTTTCCTTCTATCAGGATATGGTTTCCCAACTGTTGGTAGAAAAAGGGAAAGCAGTCGGCGTGAAAACCGGACTGGGTCATGAAATCCGGGCCAAAGCCGTGGTGTTGACCAATGGAACCTTTTTAAACGGGGTCATTCACATAGGAGAGAAACGGTTTGGGGGCGGAAGGGTGGCCGAAAAAGCCGCAACCGGACTTACCGAACAACTCATTAGCCTGGGCTTTGAAAGCGATCGCCTGAAAACCGGAACCCCGCCAAGGGTGGATGGACGGTCCTTGGATTATTCCAAAATGGAGGAGCAAAAAGGGGATGAGGAAGTTGGCGGATTCTCTTACCTCAACACAAAAAAACCCAAAGAACAAAGAAGCTGCTGGATTACTTATACCAGTCCCGAGGTTCATGATATCTTAAAAACCGGCTTTGACCGCAGCCCCATGTATACCGGCCGAATAGAAGGCACGGGCCCTAGGTATTGCCCGAGCATAGAAGACAAGATCAATCGTTTTGCCGAAAGAGAAAGGCATCAGCTTTTTGTGGAACCGGAAGGCTGGAACACGGTAGAGATTTATGTGAACGGCTTTTCTACCTCCTTGCCCGAAGAGGTCCAATATGAAGCCCTAAAAAAAGTGCCGGGGTTTGAAAACGTCAAATTCTTCCGGCCCGGATACGCCATAGAATATGATTATTTCCCCCCAACCCAGTTAAGCTATAGCCTAGAGACAAAGGAAATTGAGAACCTCTTCTTTGCCGGACAGATCAACGGAACAACCGGCTACGAAGAAGCAGCTTGTCAGGGAATCATGGCCGGGATGAATGCCCATCTGAAGATCCATAACGAAAAGCCCTTTATTTTAAAAAGAAGCGAAGCCTATATAGGGGTGCTTATTGATGATTTGATCAGCAAGGGAACACAAGAGCCCTACCGCATGTTTACGTCCCGGGCCGAATTCCGAACCCTGCTCCGCCAGGACAATGCTGATCTGCGCCTAACCGAAGCAAGCTACCGCCTGGGACTGGCCAGTCAGGAGCGCATGGAAAAAGTATTGCAGAAAAAAAGGGAAGTAGGGGAGATCAAACAACTACTCAGCGACACGGCCATTGATCCCAGTGAAGCCAATCCTTATTTTGAAAAAATCAACAGTGCCTCCATCTCCGAAAAGCAAAGAGCGGAAAAGATTCTTCTTCGACCCAGTGTGGGCCTAAACGCCCTGCGTATGGAAATTCCCAAGCTGGGAGCGCTGTTAAACGGCTTTCAGGCAGAATCGATTGAACAGGCCGAGATCCAGGTAAAATATCAGGTGTATATCGACAAAGAAAAAGACCTGGTGGAAAGGATGAAACAACTGGAAGACTTGGAGATACCGGAACATTTTGATTATCAAAGAATTATATCTCTAGGCATTGAGGCCCGGGAAAAACTCAACCGCATCAGGCCCAGAACCCTGGGCCAAGCCAGTCGGATTTCAGGGATCAACCCAAGCGATGTGCAGATCCTAATGGTTTATATGGGAAGATGAGGCCTTGGGAGCCAGGAGCCAGGCCGAAACCAGTTTTATTTCGGCAAAGCTCACCGCATCGCCCAGTTTTGCCTTGTAAAACGAAAACGTCTGCCCGGCAAACTCCCTTAAAACAGGTTCAATCAACCCGATTTTTTCGGGACTGACCAAATCTTCAATCTTAATATGGCCATCTTGTACATAATGGGCAAGGTGGCCTTCAATTGTCTGGAGGGTCAGATTTCGATGCGCAGCTATTTGGCTTAAGGATTTTCCCTCCTTGTAGAGGCGAAACGACTCAGCCTTGCTGTCCACCTTGGGTTCTTTTGGTTCCTTTTTTTTCCGGCTGGAAGGCTTGGCCGTTATATTGGAGGACAGTCCTTTGCTTCGACAATACTCCTGAATGACAGCCAAAAACTGCTCACCGTAAGATTCCAGTTTGGCCTTGCCAAAGCCATTGATTTGTTCCAGCTCGTCAAGGGTTTGGGGCAGATAGGTAGTCATCTCTTCAAGTGTTTTGCTGCCGGCCACAAAATAAATCGGCAGGTCTTTTTTGGAGCAAATGCTGTCCCGGAGTTTTTTTAATTGCCTGTATAGTTCCAGATGGGGGAGTTCGCTCTTGCCCTCCGATGCCCCCGCATAGGCATTGACTGAAAAAGAAGGGGTGGTAAAGCTATTTTTCCGGCGATGAAATCCTTCCAAATCAAACCTTGCGCCCAATCCCTGCATGATGTGTCTTTGCTGTGAAAGCTGGGTAAAGATGTCTTTCAACTGCTCGTTGTATTCTTTTGCATGCATCCGGCTATCGGTGAGGGCCGGCGATTGCATGATTCGGTCTATTTGCTTTTGGATCTCTGAAGAAAAATAATTGGCGGCGGCGTTGATTCTTTCCTGAAGCGCTGGATTGTTTTCCTCAGCCGGAGCCTGGGCAAATAACCGACGCAACTGCCCTTGAAATTTTTCAGCCGTACTTTGAAGCCCGGAGCTTTCCTCCATCAAAGCCTCGCACCAGGAAAAAACTTCGGTGTTAAAAGAAGAACGGTGCTCCAGTAAATAGCTTTTCAGTTCCGATAGCTCGGAAAGCAGTTTTTGGAAGTCAAACAAAGCAAGAAGAACTTTTTCCTGGTACACCTTTTTGGCTTGTGCCAATTCTTCCTGCACCGCACCGACCGGCAGTGCTGTTTTGGAAAACCGCACAATGCGGCTATCCGTATAAAACCGATTGGCGCTAACCCTGCTGTGCAAGATCATTCCCTCCAGGTTGGTACACCGGCTTAACGCCACATACACCTGTCCCGGCGCAAAGGCCTCACCGGCATCAATAACCGCCTTTTCAAAGGTCAATCCCTGGCTTTTGTGAATAGTAATGGCCCAGGCCAGGCGCAAGGGGTATTGGCTAAACGCCCCCAGCACTTCTTCTTCCAGCTGCCGTGTGGATTTGTTCATCCGGTACCGTATGTTCTCCCAGCGTTCCCTTTTCACTTCAATGGGCGAAGGCTCTCCGGAGCATTGAACCAGAATTTTTTCTTCGTCCAATTCTGTTACCACGCCAATCTTGCCGTTGAAATAGCGCCGGATTTTCTCCGTATCATTTTTAAGGAACATCACCTGCGCTCCCACCTTTAGTTGCAAAAATTCTTCGGCGGGATAGGCAGACGCAGGAAACTCGTCTTCGATCCGGGCCGGGTAGGTATAAACGTCTGCCGGCAACTTTTTTAGTTCGCCCTGGTTGATGTTTGCGGCCGTTTCGTTGTGCGTGGTTAATAAAATATAGCCATCCGGTCGATCGGAAAAAAAATCCGGCTGGTAGCGTTCCTGCAAAATCGCCAGTCCTTCTTCCGTCAAGCTGTTGCTGCGCACTTCGTTCAGCAGGTTGATAAACCGGCCTTCTGTTTGGCGGTAGATCTTTGTAAACTCCAAATACACCGGCGGGTCTTCCTTCATGACCCAACTGTCAAAAAAATAGGGACTGTCGTAGTATTCCTTTAAAAGGGTCCAGTCCGATTCTTTTACAACCGGAGGCAACTGAAACATGTCGCCGATAAACAACACCTGCACCCCGCCAAACCGCTCCAAAGGGCGGTGCCGGATGTGGCGCAACACCAGGTCAATGGCGTCCAGCACATCACACCGCACCATGCTTATTTCATCAATGATGAGCAACTCCAGCTCCTGGATTACTTTTCGCCTTTCGCTGTTGATGCGCAAACGGCTCAGCAAGCTGTGGGTATTAGTTACCTCCTGCCCGGTGCCGCCCAAACTGTTGGCTGTGGGCAGAAAAGGAGAAAAGGGCAGCTGAAAAAAAGAATGTATGGTCACCCCGTTGGCATTAATGGCCGCAACACCGGTTGGAGCAACCACAGCCATTTGTTTGGGGCAGTTTTCCCTTATATATTTTAAAAAAGTGGTCTTGCCCGTGCCGGCCTTGCCGGTAAGAAAAATATGCTTTGCCGTATGATTGACAAGCTCCGCAGCAAGCGTAAATAAAGTATTGGACTGATCTATGGTAAACATGAATGTAGGTTTATAAAAATAACCAAAAAGCCTTTGAAGGATTGTTAATCCTTAAGAGAATCACCGCCAGAATGGTTGAAAAGCCCAAGCCAATTTACTGTTGAAGATCTTGCTTAAGGCTGAAGAATGCAAGCTAAAGGGCCCAGACTTCGCACAATATTTGATGCATTAATTTGGCTGCTTACCCGCCTGATTGCAGAGCAAATCATTGAAAACCTTTCTCCTTTGAAAAGCATGTGCGCAAAACAGAAGAGATATGAAACGGTGCTTGCTTCCCATGTATGCCTGCCTGCTTTGCCCGGGCCTTTTTGCCCAAGACATTGATCTGAAAATGCTACACAACCTGCTGGACCTCAATCCTCCCAAACAGGAACGATACCTGCAGAAAAAAGGCTTTCGCAGAGATATCGGACAGAACACCTCCTTTGTCAAAACCAAGATGGAAAAAGAGGTAAACATCCTCCAGCGTTTTCAAATCGCCGCATCCGAATCACCCACTTATTTAACTTACGAAACCAATTCAGAAGCGGAATACGCCCAATTGAAAAATCAAATCCAATCGGCCGGTTTTTACTCTGCCAATGCCCACAATCAGGATTCGGCCTTCTATCAAAAAAAAGAGTGGCAGTTAACTTGCTTTCAACAAAAAAGAGACACTATCTTGTTTTATGTAATAAAAGCAACCAAAAAACACATTCCCAAACAAAAAGAAATTCTAAGCGCCGAAGATCTTCTTCTACTCGATTCGCATGAATACCTGGCCCAGGTGTTTGGCAAACAAAATTTGGAGATCAGTACATTCAACTTTAATGACACCGAAAGCAAAAAATGCAGTGTGCTGTTTCCCAACAGCAACCGCCAGGTAATTTTTATCTGGAAGGACAGCCAAAACTTAAAGGACATCCTTTTTATCCTGATCGGTAACCAATTGGCTAATGACAAATCGGTTGTTTCGGTAGAATTATCCCACTGGATCTCCAAGCAAGGAGTGTATTGCGGGATGAGTTTGGCGGAGTTGGAAAATTTAAACAAAAAACCGATCTGGTTTTATAACTGGAGCAGTGAGTCGGCCGGGGTACTGGCTCCCGGCAATACGGGGGAAATAAATTTTGAAAAACTAAAGCCCATCTTCAATTGCCTCAACTGCAATTTTTTTTATGTGCAAAAAGAAGTGGAGCTGATCAGCTCAAAACATGCCCGGGAAGAAAACCAAAGAGTGTATGTCGCCGGCTTTGCCTTGTTTCCAAATGAAAAAACAATCAAACCGCAGTGATCGGAAATAAAAAAACCCGGCATTTCTACCGGGTCTGTGGTGTGGGGCGGGATCGAACCGCCGACACAAGGATTTTCAGTCCTTTGCTCTACCGACTGAGCTACCGCACCATCCGTCCGCTAAGCGGGCTGCAAAAATAAGGGTTTCCGGTATTTATTGCGGATAACCAGCGAAGTTTTTTTTAGTTGCCGTACACACTTAAAAATTTAATCCGCATGATCTTCAGCTGCTCCCAGTTGTAATTGCCTTCGGCCAGTTCTTGTTGGGCTACTTCCAGCGAAGAGGTTTCACAACCCTTGAAATAATCAATGATCTCTTCCTGTTCGTATTCATCCAGCATTTGGTCAATGGCATAGTCCAGATTGAGCTTGGTTCCGCTGGCCGCAATGGTTTCCATTTCTTCCAGCAAAGCATCCAGGCGCAGATCCTTGTTTTTGGCAATCATTTCCAGCGGAATTTTTTTATCCACCTGTTGAATGATGTGCACCTTATTGCCGCTTTTGTTCACCACGCTTTTCATCACAAAATCATCCGGCTTTTCAATATTGTTCTCCTCTACATAAGTGGCAATCATATCCAGAAAAGGCTTGCCGTATTTCAACGCTTTGCCCTTGCTTACGCCCTGGCATTTGGACAACTCCTCGATAGAAGTGGGATACATGGTTGCCATATCCAGCAGGGAGCTCTCCAGGAAAATAACAAAGGGCGGCAGATTCTTTTTCTTGGCTTCTTTTTGACGCAGCTCTTTCAGCATGCCAAAGAGTTTTTCATCAGCGGCCACACCGGTAGCGGCATCTGCTCCTTCCTCGTCGTCTTCGTTGGCTTCTTCAAACAAATTGTTCAGCACAATAGGGAAGGCCTTGGGTTTTTTTAGAAACGCTTGTCCTTTTTTTGTGATCTTCAAAACACCGTATTCTTCAATATCTTTTTGCAACAAACCCTCCAACAACATTTGCCGGATCAGCGAATTCCAAAAATGATCGGGTTGTGCTTTTCCAATTCCAAATTCCGTCAATCCTTCGTGGCGGAACATTTGGATCTGGGGTGTTAGGTGGCCGGTGATGATCTTCACCACGTATTCGGTGGCAAAGCGTTCGTCGAGGGCCTTAATGGCTTGCAGGGCCTGCACCACGTTGGGCTTGGCTTCAATTTTTTCCTTGGGATGTTTGCAGTTGTCGCAATAGCCGCAGTTTTCTTTTGTGTATTCCTCGCCAAAATAGCTCAGCAGCACCTTTCTTCTACACACACCGCTTTCGGCATAAGCCACCGATTCGTTAATTAACTGGGCGCCCACCTCCCGTTCGCTTAAGGGCTTGTCCCGCATCAGGTGCTCCAGTTTGGAAACATCTTTATGCGAGTAGTAAAGAATGCATTTGCCTTCCAATCCGTCGCGACCGGCCCGGCCGGTTTCCTGGTAATAATTTTCAATGGATTTGGGAATGTTGTAGTGAATCACGAAGCGGATGTCCGGCTTGTCGATCCCCATTCCAAAAGCAATGGTCGCCACAATTACCTGTACGTCTTCGTTTAAAAACTGGTCCTGCCTTTCCGCCCGGAGCTTGGAATCCAGTCCTGCATGATAAGCCACGGCTTTAATGCCATTGGCCATCAGGATGTCGGCTAATTCTTCGGTGGTTTTTCGGTTGAGGGTATAAATAATTCCGCTTTTGCCCTTGCTTTGAACAATGAACTTGACCATGCTTTTGATGGTTTGTTCTTTTTTGATCTTGGGCTGGATCTCGTAGTACAGATTGTCGCGGTTGAACGAGGAGATGAAAATTTCGGGTTTGCGCAACCCCAGGTTCTTCACAATATCGCTTTGGACCTTGGGCGTGGCCGTGGCTGTCAGGGCAATCACAGGGATGTGGGGATTGATGATGTCCATCATATCGCGGAGGCGGCGGTATTCGGGGCGGAAATCATGCCCCCATTCTGAAATACAGTGGGCTTCGTCTACGGCAAAAAATGAAATCTCCAGGTCACCGAAAAAATCCAAATTGTCTTGCTTGGTCAAGGTTTCCGGCGCCACGTACAGCATTTTGGTTCTACCGGACTTCTAATCGTCGTGTACTTCGCGAATTTCTTTTTTGGTAAGGGTGGAATTTAAAAAATGCGCCACATCGTCGTTGCTGTTATAGCCTCGAACCAGGTCCACCTGGTTTTTCATCAGGGCAATCAGCGGGCTGACAATGATGGCCACACCGGGTTTGATCATGGCCGGTAGTTGGTAGCACAGGCTTTTGCCACCCCCGGTCGGCATAATTACAAAGGTATCTTTGCCGGCTAACACCGACTCGATGATTTCTTTTTGTTGTCCTTTAAAATCTTTGAATCCGAAATGCTCCTGCAGGGCAGCGTTTAAATTAATTTCATGAGCAGCACTGGCTTTTGTTTTTTTGCCAGGGTTTTTCTTTACGGTAGGCATCTTCTAAATTTTTAGTCCTAAATAGAACCTGTCAATAATTGCCTTTTGTGAAACAGCTGGATCGCTGGCTGTCCCATTTTTATAGAAACTCTAACAAAACTGGTGGATGGCGCAGCCCTTAGGCTGTTGGTCAAAAAGGTAAGCGAATTTAGCAAGGACCAGCGGCATTTGAAAGATTTAAATAGTTAAAATGGCAACCGGGTTCCAAAACATGATTGAAGGCAAAACCTCTAATTTTGAGGCCTTGAAAAAAACATCTAACATACTAAACG
>JAEVYV010000165.1 GCA_023392575.1 Bacteroidota bacterium
GGTTTAACTAGACTGGATTTGAGCAGGCCCATCAGTGCCAAAGCAGATTTTGGCCTTCAATTTGCCGAAAAACTGTAGATTTAAACATTACTAACCAAAAACTTAATCATATGTCAGACGCTAGACTTACCGCCTACAACGTAAAAACCAAGGAAAAAGGTGTACCCATTCAAGACGCCGTTATTACCAAAACAGCCAAGGGGGCTTATATGGTACAGGGACACGATGGCAAAGGCAATAAGTTAACGACTTTGTGCAACGAAGAAAAAGCAATGGCCGCCATTAAAGCCGGTGTAGCCAAGCAGGGCTGGTAAGCTTTACCCTCTTTCGCCCAAAATATTAAAAGCTGTTCCTACCCGGAACAGCTTTTTGTTTAGCAGCTTTTATACCCAATGGTTATCCAGATGACAGATGATCGATGACAGAAGAGAAAGAAGCCGCTGCGGTCTCTCATCTGCCATTTCACAATTGCTTTCCTGACAGCGGTTTTAGAATTTATGCAGTTTATATGTCTGTTCCTTACCGGCTGCACGGGTCTTTAGCAAATAAAGCCCACTGGCAAAATCGCCGGAGGATAAATCAATGTTGAGCTTTTGCACAAACCCATTGGCTACGGCCCGGATTTCTTTTACCAGCCGGCCGCCGGCATCGTAAACGCTGGCCTGCAAAACCTCATCTTTATTTAGCTGATAAAGCAGGTAAAAATTTCCTTTAGAGGGATTGGGATATACCTGCCCCAGGACTGCTTCATCAAACACCACCGAGCGAACCGGCGAATACGTAAAACTGCCATCGGTGTCGATAATTTTCAGACGATAGTATTGAGGGCCGATTTTTTCGGTCTGGTTGTCTGTAAAACTGTAGCTGCGGATACCCGAGGAATTGCCGGCAGCGGGCACCGTGGCCAGTTTTGTAAATCTGCCTGCCTGCAACAGGGCTTCTCCGCTGGCCACCTCTATTTCGTACCGGTCCACATCTGTTTCGCTGCCGGTTTTCCAGGTTAGCAACACATTGCTTGCCGCTGCCTTTTGGGCCGTAAATTCAATAAGCTTAACCGGCAGCGGCATAATGCGGTCAAAACCACCTGTATTCAGCCAGAATTCCGAAAAGTCCTTGACTTTAAATTCGGCATAATAACCTTTATCAAAAGGCACGATGCGCACCTTTTCGGGCGGAATAAAGCTCCATATGCCCTGCTGATCATCGGAGACGGAGCCGTTTTCAAAAGAAGGATCCGGATCGCTGTACTTGGACACTCCCAACTCGTATGCCGAAGAAGGTTTATGACAAGAGCTGCAGCCCGTTGCATTGATCAACGCTTCGGTTTCGCTGCCCAAAAAATAAAAGCGGACCGAAACCGAATCGGCAAGCGCCCTGGTTGTGGGCTGAATGGTAAGGTTTCGATTGTGGTAGTACTGTTTGAAGCTGTTTCGTACCGGTCCGTCAAAAACATAGGCCTGAACAGAAGTGCTGCCCAGGTTTTGGTTGTTGGGCTGAATGGAAGCAATCAGCTTGCCCCCGCTGGTAAAATCAATCCAGCCATTGCCCGAAACGGTTTGGGTTACGGGAAGACTCATGGTGAGGCCATCGTATATGCCCTTTGCATTGTCGTAGATGTGAATATCGTCAATGGCTACGCCTTCCCGGGTAACGCCGGGATCGGCCGAAATCACAAAGCGAAGACGCACTGTGGAAAGGCCTGTGGGCAGCTCGGCAGTGGCCACGTGCCAGGAATACAGGTTTTGGCTGCTCCATACCTGGCCGGCCGTTTTGTTGTACCAATTGGTTCCCCCCGAAGCCGGCACCAGCCGGTTCCAGGTAAGGCCATCGGCCGAGTATTCCACCCAGGCTGCATCGCAAATGGTAGCGCCGCAGTCTTCTATATCCAAAGCCAGGCTAAAGCTCAGGGTGGGCTTGGTCATTCCTGCTATATTGAAGCAGGGCGAATACAGGTAGGAAAACTCTTCATCATTGTAATGTCCCTGCAGGCGGGTTTTCCAGGCCTTGCTGCCGCTGGCCGCTCCGCTTATGCGGTTTGAGGCTGGCGTGCCGTATTCCCAGGAGCTGCGCTTGCCTACGGTAAACCAATAGCCGTCACCTGCTTCAAAATCCTGCAGGTAGGGAAACGAAGAAACCACCGGCAGGTTGCGGACCACCACCGACAAGGTATCGTTGTCTCTAAAGCTGTCGCCGGCAAAATCAACGACCGCCTGCACGGTATAGGCCTCAAAGGCGGAAAGATCGGCGGTCGTGGTAAAGGCATATTGCACGGCGTTTTTTGCCGGAACCGACGGGATGGTTTCGGATACCCAGGCCCCGTTGTTGATGCGGTATTTGACAGGAACATTTGTCAAAGCGGAATTGGCACTGTTGTAAACCGAAACCTTTACCACACTGGTATTGGTTAGTCCGCAACTGGTGATTGCTGGCTCGTCAATGGCTTTTAATTGCAGGTCGTTGAAAACCTCATAGATCCGGATGTCATCAACGGTAAAGCCGCCCGCCAAAAACCGATCAGTAGCCGGCAATTGCCCATACTGCCCCCAGCGCACCTGAAAACTGCTGCTAAAGTCTTGTCCTGCAGCGGCCAGAAGATCCGCGATCTCAATGCTTTTTGTTCTTTGGTATTGGCCCAGGCCGCCTTTTATGTCATCCAGGTTATAAGCCTCTACCCAGGGCTGTGTATCACTCCCCCTGACCCACACCCGGTTATTGGGATTTTCAACCGGACTGTGGTTCAAAAGCCAAAAATCGAGTCGCAGATCATTGGACAGGGCCTGATAAGCCGTTAAATTAAACGTCCCATACAAATAATTGAGGTTGCCGGCGGCATACACCCTGTCGGCGTCCAGGGTCAGGGCCTTGGAACCCGAATAGGCAATGCCCGAGTTAAAATAGGTACGGGCCCGGCCATAGATGGTGGAAGGGGTAAAATCATACCTTTCTATTCCCTTGACCCCCACTGTATCTTTTGGGTAGGTACCGATAGCAGCTGTTTCCAGATCATCAATAAAAGGAGTGCCCAGGTTCAGCGGCGGATTGTCCAGCTGTTTTACCACAATGCGGACTGTGTCGTTTGCTGTGACAGGATCTGCAACCGCATTTTTTACCACGGTTGTAATTGTGTAGCTACCGGGAGCAGACAGATTGGCCTTTGTGGCAAAATGATGTGTATATGTTCCTGCGGCTGCTATGGAGGAGGTTATGTTTTCCTCAATCCAGGGCCCGCCATTAACCGAATATTTTACAGCAAAACTGCTCACAGGAGCATCATCCAGGTTTTTGATGCGGACGCTGACCGTTGCTGCCGAACCCAGTTCGGTTGCCGTAAACTGTCTGCCCGATTTGGGTGCAAGAACGGCATCGATTTTCAAATCGTTATCCGATAGGGAGCCGGCGCAAGTTCCCGTATTGGGCCTGCGCTGTACGGCCGTCGCCCTTCTTCCGGCCATGCCATTCACCCTTGCCCGCACCGTGACCCAATAGGCACTGTCTTTTGACAAGCCGCTAAAAGCATAAGAAGTGGCGGTTGTCGTGGTTATGGTCTTCATTTCCCCTCCCTGCAACATCATGACCTCATAATCCGTCGCCCCGCTGGCGGCAGTCCAGTTGATGTTGACGTAGCCTTCACACTGAATCGAAGCCAGGGAAACGGTAGGCTGTGGTGCTATGGTAAAGGGTCCACTAATACTGCTTTCGCCGCTTCCTTCCTTTGTTACCCGAACCAGGCCCTGACCGGTTGCCACAGCGGGCACCGTCCAGGTATACACCCCGCGGTTCACATCCACACCCGAAGCCACAGTGTTCCAGGTGGCGCCGTTGTCGGACGAAAATTCCAAGGTGGCCGTACCCGATAGTCCTGATGCCTCCCAAACGATCATTGTTTGTTCACCCGGCACCAGGCCCTCTCCGCCACAGGGCGCCGTGGTCTTGAGACCCACGGGCAGCAGATCATACACCACAAAATATTCCTGCGAAGGATTTTGCGCAATGGACGTTCCGGCCACCTGAATTGTGTAGGTACCGGCAGCGGGGTTATTGATGATAACCTGCTCCATATTGTTCAGATGATCCGCTCCTGTGGCAGCTGGCTTTCCTACGTTCGCCATGGCGGTATCCAGAATGCGGGGCAGGTGGTTTACAGACAAAGGATCGGAAACGCGAAGATCCAGATCATTTACCAGGGTGGTATTGCTGATCAGCGATGCGGCCGGGTCGTTCCAGTACAACATTATTTTTAACTGCGCGGTGTTGGGCGGCACCGTAATCGTATGCAGGTTGGTGGCACCTTGGATACTGCTGCCCGTAAAATAGCGGTGGTTCTCCAGCATGTCCACGCTGCGCAGGCCATTCATCCAGCCAAAACCATATTGGTAATCGGGACCTGCATTGCCCCGGTCGGAAGCACCGTTTACCAGCAAGGCCTTCATCAGGCCGTTTTTGGGATTGGCACCGCCGTTCAGCTGGCGGTAGCGCTGGTACAATAAGGCCAGCATTCCTGCTGCGGCGGGGGCGGCCATACTGGTTCCGTTATTATAAGAGTAGGTATTCGTGGGCCAGGCGGAAACCACCCACTGGCCTGTAGCCACTATTTCGGGTTTAACCCTGCCATCTTTCACCGGTCCCCTGCTGGAAAAAGAAGCCAGGGCGCCCGAATCGTTGGTGGCGCCTACTGTCAACACATTTTTGGCAGACTGATACCCCCCCAGCACGGTCCGGTAGCCGGAAGCAAAAGGGAAACAAGTAGATTCACCGCTGTTGCCGGCGGCAAAAACATTCTCCAGGTAGGGAAACTCAAATACCATTTGATCCAAAATGCGGGAAATCAGATCATAGGTCCCGTGGTAGTCACATTCAATGATATCGCCGTAAGAATTGTTGGTGATGACCATTCCGTAGTCCTGAACATAGGTAGGGGCATTGGCCAGAATCCCCGAAAAGGCCTGGCTGACAATGGTTGCTTTGGGTGCATATCCCTGGTACCGTTCGTTGAGGTTTCCGGCGCCGGCCACAGTCCCGCTCACATGATGCCCATGTCCTGAAGCGGCCGCCGGCGCCCTGTTGATTAACCGCCCGGCAAAATCCACGTGGGTTTGTATATCAGAGTTATCTCCCACTCCAACCACTACCCCTTCTCCATTCAGGCCTTTGCCACCATTTGCGATAGCTGTGTTCAGCACATTGGCCCCCGAGGCATAGCGACTGTTGTAGTTCAGGGGCTGATCTCCGGCCGGCGCCGGCTGCACAAATTCGATAAAAGGCAGCGAGGCCAGTTCGGTCAATCTGTTTGTGGCTAAGCGCAGGACAAGAATTCGATAGGATTGGTGGGAAAGCGAAAGCACTTCCACATTTCGTTGCTTTAACTGCTCCAGCACTTCGCTTGCAGAAAAGGTTTTGGGAAAACTAATCCAAACGTCCACCGTGCCCGCCGCTTTTACAGCCCAGGAAGGGATTTTTCCGGCAGCCAAAAAAGTGCTCATTTTGTGTTTGGGTTCCAGTTCCACAAGTGAACGAACCTGGGCCTGCATGAGCCCCGGGGCATTCAAATTCCCTGAGACTGTTGCCGTATAGGCATTGCCGGAAACATAGTCCAGCAGCTCAATGCCATTGGCAGCCAACACTTTTCGGGCAGCCTGCGAGGGAAGCTTTTCGAATTGCAGCACCACCAGCGATTTGTTGTTGACCCGGGCGGTTTTTTTATTAAAGGAATCAACAAAGCCTGGCCGCAGATTGGGCCCGGGTGTAACCGCACCATTACGCAAGGAAATGGAAAAATTGTTTTGGGCCAACAAAAGCGATGGGAAAAGCAAAACAGCCCAAAAAAGCAGTTGATTTAATTTCATGGATACTGGTTCTGGAATTAAAAATAACTAATAAATATAATAAAGTGGAGGGTTTGGAAGATTGAGGTTTAGGGGTTAGGGTTTGAGGTGTTGAGGCGTTTAGCTGCTGCCTGGTTGAGCGAGGCCAGGATTCCATTGAAATATAAGTGTTTGGGGCTTAAAGCCTATTTTATCAATTGCTTATCAAAACCTAAAGCCACTAACCGTTCATAGGCCATCCAAACTTCACCGGGAATATGCTGATCGATTTGAAATCCTTTTGCTGCATACAGGCGAATCCGCTGCAGATCACCGATCATGATGTTGATCACCAATTCCATCGGGGTTTCGGTGGTTGGATAGTCTTCCATTGAAATTTGCGGAGAGGTTACGCAAACCGTTTTGCCGGGCCACTGTTTTTGAAAGGTTGCACAGGTTCTGCGCTCCATGTAGGGTTTTTGAACCAAAATGAAGCTTTGCGGGTCCAAACCCCGTTGCTGCAGCAGCCGGCGGGTGAACAACACATTTTCGCCCGTGTTGGTGGAGCGGTTCTCGATCAGTATATGGTTCTCCGGCACGCCTTTTTGCAGGGCAATTTTTGCAAACCGTTCGGCCTCGGGCTCCGTCCACAATTCTTTGGTTAGCCGTCCCAGCCCTCCGGAAAAAATCACCAAAGGCGCCCAGCCCTGCAGGTAAATCTCCGCTGCTCTTTCCGCCACCCTGGGATCGTGACTTCCCAGCACAAAAATGCAATCGGCTTTTTGCAGGGCTGTGTGCATGTGGTGGTAATCCCAAACAATTTTTGCCAGTTGAAGAACTTCGGGTGTGATCATGGTTGTGTGGTTGTTTGTACTCGTGATTGGAGGATAAATATAAAAAGCGTTTTTTCTTTTCGGTTGGCTGGTATTGTATGCTTGAAGCGGAAGTTGTTTTAGATAGGAAGTAGTCTTTAAACTTTTGGTTTTCGTTTTTAACGTCCATTTACTTTTTCTCTAAACTCAGGTTAAAACATATCGGTCTTCCTTTATTGACCTTGCCCTGCCGGAAACCACCCGTTAGATTGCCGTATTTCCACCCCCTGGTTTTTCAACTTTATCAGCAGTTTTGTGAGATCAATATGGATGACACAACGATACAAGACAAGTGGAGCAGCAACCACTGCAAAAACGGGCGGATCCGAAAAGCCAGACGAGTAGGAAGTCCTAAAATTGTTTTTATGGCAGACAACAGCGTTTCCTTACACCGGGTTTTAAAAACCACTCCGGAGAAAGTTTTCCGTGCGTTTACAGAGGCCAACGCCATGGCCGCCTGGTTACCGCCCTATGGCTTTACATGTACGGTACACGAAATGAATGTTGCCGTAGGCGGACGTTTTCGAATGTCGTTTTATAATTTCTCTACCGGCAATGGTCATTCCTTCGGTGGCCATTATGTAGAGATCAAACCGGCAGAATTTTTAAAGTACACCGACAAATTTGACGATCCCAACCTGCCCGGCGAAATGACCACCTCTGTGTGGCTGCGGAAGGTGTCAGCAGGTACGGAAATCAAGATTGTGCAGGAAGGCATTCCTTCCGTAATCCCTGCCGACATGTGTTACCTGGGCTGGCAGGATTCACTGGAAAAGCTGGCTAAATTGGTGGAGCCGGAGATTCCGGATGCGTGAGGGGGTTGAGGGTTGGGGTTCTAAGTTTTAGGTTTTAGGTTTAGGGTTGGGTCCGGGTTTGTTTGGAGACTGACTGCAAAGCAGTCTGCACAAATCTTTCGGGATGACAAAGCGAACGGCTTTCTTTTTGGGTCTTTGCGGCAAGCGAGATGAATGCCTCTTCAAAGAAGACAGCCTGGCTAACAGCGCTAGGTTTTGAGGAGGGTATGGGGAAGAAATCCTCATCGAACCCGCCTTAAAAGAAAAAAGCTTAGCACTTTATAGAAACGTCTTGTGCGGCCACAAGCCAAAGAGCCAGACAGGCCGTTGAGCCAGGCCTTGGACAGAGACCACCTGCCCGGCTTTCCGCCTCCCTGAGATGAACGAAAGACCTGTTAGCGGCTAAAAGACTTTGTTCTTTTTCACCTGAACATTGCCTATTATTTCATTGGGCGTTGCCCGGTTGATTCCTCCCTCCTCATTGCAGGTCAAATAACTTCCGCCAAAACCAAGGCCGGACATTCTATCTGGAGCCCCACTGTCTCCCTCACCGTTATCTTCAAATGCAAGTTGCCACCTGTACCCGGGAAGTATCCAATCTTTCTCAATTCCTTTAGAGTGCGTGATCACCCCACTCAAAATCCACAGATTGTCTTCCATCCTGATGCAATCCAGCGTAGCCTTGATAGTGATATAGGATGCTTCAAATGCCAGGTGCCCCGTTATGCTTCCATCCTTTTTTTGTACGGCATTAAAAGCAAAAGAGACGATTGTTCCATAAAGCTCCTTATAATAGCCTTTGCCGGATATTCTCATCCTTTCGCCGGCAGCTGCAGAAGCAGTACTGCCCGATAGCAGGTTAGCAGCCTCCGTATTTTTAACAGCGTTAGTCTCTTCTCCCCCTTATGGAGACATGTCGGTTTTGGAGCAATTCGTTAGCAGTAACAGCAAAATCAATGGTATTGCTATTCCATTATTTTTCATGATAAAAATTTATCCAGGTTACCAGGTAGTGCCTGAAAAGCCACTACCTGGTTGAAGTTTTGTTACTCATACCAAACAACTGCCTGTAACAGCGCTCGGGAAGTTGTCATTGCTTGATGACAATACTACCATTGACAGTATAGGGCGTGGCTAAATCGGGATATTCGCAGGTAAAGCCCATACCTGTTGCAACACCGCCGCTTCTATCCGGCTCGCCTGTTTCACCGTCGCGGAAAGACATGACAAACCTCTGTCCTGCTGCCAGCCATGTATTTTCAGTTGCCTTTGTTATTGCTCCCCCAACGACCAGGAAGTTCCCGGAAACCGTCATGCAATCTATATCGCCCCGGAATTCATAATTCGGATTCCGATATATCATAAGTCCTTTTATACTGCCGTCTTTTTTCTGCATGGCGTGAAAAAAGAACGAGCTTCCTAATTCCGCAATGCTGCCCTTGCCGGAAGCCTTTAGTTTTTCCTGGTCCCTGGCCGATAAGGCAGGGTCAGGCATTTGCTTTGCCCCTTCTGCATTCTTTTCAAAGCTTTTATTTTTTTCAGCCGGGGATATGCTCTCCGTTTTGGAGCAATTGGCCAAAAACACTACGGAAACCAATAGTGCTGACAGGTAGTGGGAACTTTTCATAATCAAGAGTTTATGTTTTGTAAAAAAGTCTCCCCAGGTACCTTGCTGTAGTTGACGAGGGTTGTGAAACAGCTAGTAGAAATAAGGTAAGTAATGTGACCGGTTAGCCGGTTGCTGCAAGAATTCCGATGAAAAACAAAGATATATTATGAATTATAATAATCCTACTCATGCGTAGATAAATTCTATTTTTTCCTAGAAAGCCGCTTGTAATGTTGGCTTGTATGTAAAATGATAACCGTACAAAACTAAAGCGAGGCAAGCAAGGCAAAGACAGGCGGGAGGCTGAGGTTAAGGTTGAGGATTTAGGTGCAGTGTCGGGTTTTGGCGGAGGGCGGGTGGTTTTCTGCTGAATTCCTGGCACCCAAAGATGAGGGGAAGAGCCAGCCCGGTTGTTTGTTTTGTGGATTGTTGCTGCCGGCCACAGCTACCCGTTGGGTTTGTGGACCGTGGCTGGTAAAACTGGTGCGGCCTATACTATTTCTGCAAAGGAAAAGGAAAGAAGCCTGGCATCTTGCAAAACGGCTTGTGCGGACACGGCCCAGGCATCAAAGGGTTCAGCGAGACAGGGCTTGGGGTGCCCCTGCGTTAAAAGCAGTCTGCAAATGGGTCTACCCAAATTACGGGGATGACAACGTCTCTTATTTTATTTTCTTGCTTTTGTCAGCCGCTCTCCTTTTTTGTTTATGGTAAATGATTCTTTACCTATTCGTACAACTGCGACACCCAAAAAGAAACTGGCTGGATAATCGTACATAAACGGAATGGTTACTTTTCCTGTTTTATCAATAAAGCCCCACTTCCCGTTTTGTTTTGCCGCCAAAAAATCTTCCTGGAAATAACTGGCTATATCCTCGTAGCTTCCGGCAGCTATTTCTTTTCCGGTCTGTTTATCTGCTATGCTCCATTCTCCGTTGCGCTTCAATCCTATATTGCCTGCGTGCAGATCTCTTAAGTTCTCGTATTCGGCCGGAACTATTTCCTTCCCCCTGTTGTCAAGCAAGCCGAGTTTTCCGTTTATGGTTACTTTAAGAAACTCATTGTTGGAGAAGGCTTCTATTTTATCGTATTGAATGGGAATTATTTCTTTACCATACAGGTTTATGTACCCCCATTTTCCCTGTAGTTTTGCCTTGACAATGGCATGTTGGTTGGGGTGTCCCAAAACATCGTATTGAATGGGGAGTATTTCTTTCCCTGATATAGCCAAATAACCGCATTTTTCACCAATCCAAACTTTGATGTAATCTCCCACATCCCGTATTTTAACGAGTTCTATGTGGTCGTATTTCGGAGGAGTCATTTCTGTGCCATCTGCATAAATAAGTCCTTTCTTGTTGTTTTGCACCACCAAGTATTCATCTTTGGAGAACGCAAGTATTTTGTCATATTTAAAAGGCATTATTTTCAGACCTGCTGCGCTGACCACTCCCCTTTGTCCGCCCGATACGATGGTTGCAAATCCATCCCTGAAACTGCTGACAGTTTCGTATTGAGGCGGCAGGATTTCTTTTCCTTGTCTGTAGTTTACTAATCCTGCTTTTTGACCGATATACACCTTAGCGTATACGCTGTCCCAAAATTCTATTTTGTCGTATAGAGGCGGGACCACTTCTCTCCCCAGTCTGTCCACATACCCTTTCTTTCCATCTATTTGTACTTCCGAGAATAAAGCTGTGTTTTTATTTTTTACAGTGGTCGTGTATGCATATTCAAAAAGCTGATACGTTCGAAAGCCTGCCAGCGAATCGTATTTAAACGGAGTCAATACCTTTCCCATGTTATCTAAATAAGCCCATTTCCCATTCAGCTTTGCTTCGCGCAAGCCGAAATCAAGGGACTTCCCGGACAGGTCTTCATAAATTAAAGGCGTTTTTACAGCTCCGGTTTTATCAACATAGCCCCATTTGTTTTTTTGTTTTACGGCAAACAACTCTCCTTGTGCATCGTATGCGTTATCATATTGTTTGAGCAATATTTCTACATGCTCTTTTGCTTTTACTTCTTTTATTAATTTTTCTAGTCTTTCAATCTCTTTTTTTGCGATGTACTTAGCATCTCTGACTGCCTGGGAATGCTCTTCTTTGTACTTCTTATATTGCTTCACCTCATAATCGTAAAGCCGGTTATACGTATCGATTGAGCGTGCCGTAGAACCTAGTGCCGTAGTACGTGCATGATCATAGTTTGGATATTTGGGTTCCGGAACAGCTTTCACTTTATCAAGGTAGTTCTGCCACTCTATTATATTCCTTTGCAGCTGTTCCACGCTATGATCTTTACCGATTAAGTATGGCTTGTTAATGTTGGATATGGTACGTTGGGCCTGTGCCTGATTTAAACAAAGGGCAATCAGCAATAAGCAGCCCAAGAACATTTTTTCTTTCATGGCTTACGTTTCTAATGACCTATTATATAATTTTCCTTTTCTGTTGTCCTATATTCTGTTTTTCCGCTTCTACAGACCTGCCTTAAATAAAATGCCTTGTTTTTTGTTTTATAACTACTGTCTGTTTTCCATTTATTCTCTTGCTTACTGTTTTTGTAAATGTGCAGATTCAAAAATGTCGCACCATGTTGAACGGTTGCCAATGCACCGGCTTCCGTATTCTATACAGCCCCGGTAAGTTATTTAAAAGCTCCATAAGGAACAAATGCTGAATGATTGCTTGTCAACCGGCACATCGTTGCGTTTTTGTTCGATGAGGCTTTGAGTTTTAGGTTGAGGCTGAGGGTTAGTGTTTAGGCGTTGATGCCGGGCCTCTGTGAAGAAAGAATTGTCTTAGAACAGCTGGGACACGTAGGCAAAACTGACAGGTCTGCGCTCAGCACAATTGTATACCGGCGGAAGGCCCATCGGCAAAGGAGAGAAGACAAACCCTCATCCTTCCAGGAACGACCCCAGCGTTGCCAATTGCAGATTCCAAAAAAACGTCTTCAATCAATGGTTTTTCCAGATTAAGAACGGTCAGTTGCTGACTCTTCCTCATTGGATTGTTCCTGATCATTGAAACCGCTTTGTGCCGGTTTGTTCTCAGCAGGCCTAACCGTCCCCTTTATAGCACCCGTCAAAGGTTCGTTAAACCCGCTGGCCTGCGGCATGCTTATATTTCGTTCTGCAGACCGGTTGCCCTCCAATGAAGCTTTTTCTTTTGAAGTTCTTTTCCTTCGCCTCAACATTACTGCAACAAATCCAACCAATACGATCAAGAAAACAAAACCAAAAAAAATCATACTGAACATAATTCAACGATTTGTTTATTAGAGATAAAGCCCCAAAAATCATGCGCACCATTAAACGCATAAAGGATTCTGCCAGAAAGCCTTTTATTTCTCCTGGCTTACCGGTTTGACACATTCATATGAAGAAATTTGTGTTGATAAAGACCTATACTACCAGGCCTGCTGTTCACTTGTGCGGCACCACAATTATTGTAACCGCGAACATCCTTTCACACGTGTACTCAATCTTGTCACATGAAAATTGTCTTTCTTTTGCTCCCCGGATGAGGATAGCTT
>JAEVYV010000248.1 GCA_023392575.1 Bacteroidota bacterium
GGTATGGGGTCACCGGCCGCTTAGGAATGTAATCCGGTCAGATAGTAATTCACTCCGAAATAAGTAAATATAATCGACCATATGGCCCACAGGCTGGCAATATTAAAGGTTAGGCTCCCCCTAAGCTTCGGAACTAACCTCAAGTGGAGTACCACGGCATAAAATATGACCGATATAAATGCCCAGGTCTCTTTGGGATCCCAGCTCCAATACCTTCCCCAGCTTTCGTTGGCCCACATTCCTCCCAGGAAAGTACCCACGGTAAGGGCAAAGATTCCAACGGTTAAAGCCATTTCATTGACAATGGTCATTTCCCTGATGGAATGCTCTGTTTTTTTAGTAGGTTTTGCGCTGAACAGTATTAATGAAATCACACTCAATACTGCCGATAACCCGAAGAATCCATAGCTGGACGTGATGATGCCCACATGAACCATAAGCCAGTAGGATTTTAGCACGGG
Source organism: Bacteroidota bacterium (assembly GCA_023392575.1). Lineage (GTDB taxonomy): Bacteria > Bacteroidota > Bacteroidia > Chitinophagales > Chitinophagaceae > Flavisolibacter. The sequence continues at coordinate 462 of JAEVYV010000248.1, forward strand.
TTCCAAAGGCGTAATCTGCGGATCGAGCATGGATCCTCCGTGTGCAAATCCCATCATAATCATGGCAACCAAAGCTCCCGCTGCAGGAATAAAAGCATTCCGGTTTTTGTAAAGAAGCAGTCCCGAGAGCACACCGATTCCCGAAATAAATACAATAGCCTCATAGCCGTTGCTCCAGGGAGCATGTCCGGAAAGATACCAGCGAACGGCTAAAGTTATCGCATGAAGGGCCAACGCTGCAATCATTATTCCCAACAATGTTTTGGTCAGCATCCGAATCAGGTGATGATACTTTGATCCTGAGGAAAACACTTCTGCAAAACCCAGCAGGATCATACACATACCCAAAATGCTGTAAGCGATCATCAGCCAAAAGAAAACGTTCAGATGATTATAGAGAATTTCCAGGTTGACTTTTGAGGCCGGTGGAACAATTTTTTTACCCCAAACCTGCTGAAACTCATTTATGTCTTCAATAGTTTTATCCGCTTTGTTCCAGTTTCCGGTTTGCAAACCTTCTTTAACGCCGTTAAAATAATTGGTTAGAAAAGCATAAGCTGTCGTGTCAATCTCCACAGGGTTTTCTTCAGAGCTATAAATCCAGCTTCTCCATGTTTGTGCCGGATCATTTTTTACCGGAATGACCCGGGTATAATATCCGTAAGCGATACTGCTGAAAATATTGAATCGTTCGGTTACCTCAATAACTCCTTTGTCATAATTTGACTGGTCGGCTTTTCGCTTACTGAAAGATTGGTTATCCTGTTTTTCCAGCTTAAAAACTCCGGTATTCGGGTCTACAAGATTGGCATAAGAAGTATAACCTTCCGCATTGGCGCCGGTTTCTTTTATCAGTTCGTCACCTCCTTTTTGGCCTACTTTGATCAGCGGTTCATTGGCCCAATAACCGGGATCAATCTGCATGGAAATAAACCATTGTTCTGAAGATAGGGAAAGCGTTCCTTTTTGATATTTATCTTTCTTGTAAATCTTCCTAAGCAGCTCCAGGGTGTGGGTATCCATCGGCTTAATCCGGCCTTGAAAATCCTGAACCAGCAGGTGTCCGAATTTTTTAGCATGAACCGGGTCAATGATCCGGTTGGATCCAAGCTCATTAAGTTTTGCAAACTGGGCGTCCGGTCCGGGTTCCTGCTGCGGGAAGGTTGTCGTATCTGTTTTGGCTGCCCTATGCTGAGCGAAACAGGGATTGATGCCGGCCCCCATCCCCAAAAGCAATAAAAAAGGAAGAAGAAGGCTTTTTGTGTGCATCTTTTTTAATGACTCATTCAATTTCCAGAAATGAGTGCCTTTCCAGAACAGCGTGAAAAACAGTCCGGTAAACAAAAGAAAATAACCAAAATAGGTAATATTTGTACCCCACCTGTCGGCATTTACAGAAAGGATGGTTCCCGTTTCATCCGGGAAATAACTTGCCTGAAAGAACCGGTATCCCCGGTAATCCATAACATGATTCATATAAATGCGATGCTGTTTCTCCGTTCCTCCATCAATAACGGTTATCTTACTTTCATAAGAGGATGGATTATTTGACCCCGGATAACGGTCAAGCAGAAAATCATCACAGCGTAAGGAAAAATCGGTGTAAAGTATCTTGGAACCAAATCCCAAAGAGACATTCAGGCCATTGATCCTTATGGTTTGATAGAATCCGGTAACGCCTTTTCCACCTTTGATCAACAGCGTATCGCTTTCACTGCCTGAGTTTACTTCTAACTGAATAGCGCCCAAAAGATTTTTGTCCACCGGGTCGTTTTTGTCCCCGTTGTAATAGACGATTTTTCCTTTGAAAGCGCTTTTAGGAATGATAAAATTGGTATTGTTAAGGGTGTAAAGGGCCCTGTGATTCAGCGGAGCAGACGCATTCGCTTTCATTTTACCCGAATGTTGGGCGAGTAAGGCAGAATCAGTTACTACGCCCATTTGCTGTCCTTCCATAGACATATATTGTCCATCCATGGGGAAGGCAATCATCATGATACCATCTTTTTCCGTTAGTTGAACCGCACCCTGGACAGGGTGGTTAAAACTAAACATCACCCCGTCAATGTTTTTGATCTCACCTTCGGGAATATAATGATTCAATCTGCCGCCCTGATCTATAGATACGATGTTGAGCATTTTCCTTCCCGATTCCGTTGTTTGAACAGAGTCTTTAGCTAACGGGATATAATCAAGGGTTTTTAAAGAAATAACTTTATTGTCGAACTGGTAGTCTTGTTTAAAGGTTCTTTTGAACGGCCATCTGGTGTCTTTGGCATTAAAATAAGACATCAAATAGGGGTATTTGTCATACCGGAGTGTTTTCTTTCCATCGCTGACGTCCAGTTGGAAATAAGTAAGGTCGCTGATAATCTCATTGGTGGTCTGCCTTTCTTTGATCGGCATTTGCCCTTCAAAGCTGACGTAGCGGGTGATGGCCCCTCCAATAAACATAAAAATAAAAGCCAGGTGAAACACCAGTAATGGCCATTTTTCTCTTCTGGTAAGGCGGTAGGTTTTAATATTGGCAGCAAACAAGACGATCAGCCAAAGCATCAGGATTTCAAACCACGTCGAATTGTAAATGAGTGTTTTTGCAGTAGGGGTATCGTAGTCATTTTCCACAAAAGTGGCAACAGCCATGGAAATGCCATATACAAGCAAAAGAACCGTCATGGTACGGGTGGAGACCAGGATTTTTTTTAAGCGTGTCATTTATTACCCTGTTTCGTGAACATCAATACTGTATGTATTCGTTGGTTGATTCAAGTCGCTCGTATACGATTTTCCATTGTTGTGCGATAAAATAAAAGAAAGAAAAGGCTTTTGTAGTCTTTGGGCATCTATTGATACCAAACCGCTTTCAAGCTGAGAGGAACAAGTGAAACGTGAGACGTCAGACGTGAAACAGCGGCTTCATTCCTTCTGTCATCAATCAACTATCATCTATCATCCTGATAACCGTTTGGTATGATGCCTGACAGGGAAACCTCAATAACATTTTGATGGCCACCCAAAGTGTATCTGAATAGAAATTTCGTTTCCCATCATCTACACACGGTTCTGATTTGCCAGGGATTTTTTTAAATAGCACCATTTTATCAGGGCAGGATTCAAGGTAAAAAGCATCTCTTTAGGGGTAGTTCTTGAGGGATTGGTTTCCTAAAGAGATGCATATGAATCAGTATGTCTGATGAATCCGGGTATTTATCTTTTACACTACTGATCCTTAAAGAGATTTCAGGTATTCAGTAAGATCAGCCTTTTCGGCAGCGCTTAAGTTAAGATTTCTCACTTGATTATATCTTGCCACTACATCAGCCAGGGTCTTTGCGGAGCCATCGTGAAAATAAGGAGGGTGTTGCCAAATGCCCTTCAATGGTGAAACTCTCCATTGCTTTGTAGCCGACCGCAAAACATACTCTTTATCCACTGCCACAGACGCGTTTTGCGGATGTAATTTTCCACCGTCAATGACATCCGTAAACAAAGGTCCGGAATGACAACTGGCACACTGTCCTTTTCCGGCAAAAAGCACTTTCCCCCTGGCAGCAGCAGCCGCATCAAACGAATTAGCCGGGGGAGTTGGTGCTGAAATAGAATATTGATACGCCTGTAAAGCCGGCAGTTTATCGGTCACCAAATCATCACCTTGTCTGTTATCGACTACCCAGTTAATACGGGCATCAGCAAAATAACCGTGCCCGTGCATTTGGGTAACAGCTACATATCTGTTCCAATAAGCCACAGGCCCTACCGGTTCATGTTGTACATCTCCATCTCCTGTATAAATCGCTTTAGGAAGACCATATAAACCATATGCCGGTGGGATGACAACCGGGTTATTCAAACCATCATGGTTGAATCTCGGGTCGTAAAAACCTGGTCCCCATGAAGCGTAAACATCTTTTTTAGCCTGATCTAAGGCAGGAGACAAGGAGATAATCAAACCGGGGTTTAGATCTCTGTTTGGCCAACCGTCCAAACGCTTCCCTATACCAGGAGCAAAAGAATTATCAACAGTGGAATGACACAGAGCGCAGGTAATGCCCAGCCTATCCAACTTTAAAGAACCATCTTTGCCCTGACTTACCTGCCCTTTTACCCCAACAACAGCATTATTTTGTAACAGGACAAGAGTGGTTTGAGGGCTATTTAAATCAGCCTGTCCGCTTTGAATAGCGGCAACAACAGCAGGCGGTAAAGCAGAAGCATCTACCTTTAAACCCACCTTTAAAGCCGTATTGGGGCTTACAGCGGTTTCTATAACCTGGTTCATGTGTAGCTGATCTGTCCAGAATGTTTCATCCCCAAAAGTCTCATACCGAAATATTTGTTGACCCTGTTGAACCAATTTGGGATCTAATGGAGGTAAATTTAAATTGCCCTTACCCGGAGGAACGTGGCCAGAATCATTTTTGCTACAACTAAAAAGACCAAACGCAGCAATGAGTAGCAGCGTAGGAATCATAAACTTTTTTTTCATGAGCTTTTGCTTCTGTTTGTTGTGAATGATAATAATCTTCCCACTGACGCTGAATTCAATTGGGGTTACGGGTCCATAGGCTTAGAGTAATAGAATTCAATTTGGTTACAAAAAGCATAAAATTTAGTTTGCTTGAGTGTCCGCTTTGAACTCATCTCTAGCAGAGTGCACCGCCGTTTGGCCTCCGGACCAACGGCAACAAATACATAGTCCAGTAGTCCTTCTTTTCCCTGAAGCCGTCAATGTATTTTCAATCATTTGAAATTGGATTGTCATGCCACACCTGCACAAAAGCCCGAACGTTAGCGGCAAGCTTGTCATACTTTAATTAGTGAGCGTAACAACCATTGTTTCATTCAGGGATTACCAGCTTTAAAAATAGTTGTCTAAGCATTCCGCCACTCATCATTATAACTACCGCCGGTGACCATGTATTGGTTTACTTTCAACTAGTTTTTCACACTTAATAATTTTTTATGTTGCGCAGCGCATTCGCGACCCTGTTTTTTATGTTCAGTTGCCTGGTTGTATTCGCACAAAATACGGGCACCATTTCGGGTAAGGTTACCGATTCTGTGCAGCGTCCACTGGAAGGCGCCACCGTATTATTGGTGACGGGTGCGAATGAGGTTCCGGTGAAAAGCGCTTTGTCGGATGAGAAAGGCGCTTTTGTTTTAGAGAAGATAGGCTTCGGCACGTATAAGTTGATCGTCAGTATGACGGGGTTTGGTAAAGAAAGCAGCGTTACGGTGCTACTCAATGAAGAAAAAAAGAACATCAATGTAGGAACTGTAAAACTGGTGACCTTAGCGGCAAGCCTGCAAGGCGTTTCAGTAACAGCGCAACGGCCTCCTGTGGAAAGAAAGATAGACCGCACCGTTGTAAACGCCGATCAAATGGTGAGTGCCGCGGGTTCAACCGCTATGGATGTGCTGGAAAGATCGCCGGGTGTTTCCGTTGACAACAATGGCGTTATCAGTTTGAAAGGAAAGAACGGCGTGACCATTTTTGTGGATGACAAACCTACCTACTTAAGCGGTGCTGATCTGGAAAATTACCTGCGTTCCTTACCTGCTTCTTCTGTAGACCAAATAGAACTGATGACCAATCCGCCTGCCAAATACGATGCCGCCGGCGGTGGTGGTGTGATCAATATCCGCCTGAAAAGAACAAAGGTGAAAGGCTTCAACGGTTCACTCAGCACGGCCTATATGCAAGGTGTTTATGCCAAGACCAACAACAGCTTCAACTTTAATTATCGCAGCGGTGCGTTCAATTTGTTTGGCACACTGACACAGAACTATGCCACGAACTTTTCTGACCTCACCATTAACCGTCACTTCAAAAAGCCGGACGGCAGCCGCCACTACGATTTTCTGCAAAGCACCTATATCAAGCCTTCCGGTCTTGCTTTTTCTGCCAAAGTGGGCGCCGATTATTATGCGGATGAAAAGAACACCTTCGGCGTGGTTCTGAGCGGTGTTACCCGAAAAGGGCAGCGCAACAACGACAACAGCAGCCGGATTTTGAATACTGATTATGAACTCGACTCCACCATTGTAGCCCATAACACGCAGGATAATTCATTCCAAAACGGCGGTGTCAATTTGAATTTCAGAAGGCGGGTGAGCAAGAACGGGCCTGAGTTCTCCGTTGATGCCGACTATATTCATTACGGCACCGGAAATGTTCAGGAGTTCAACAATTTCACCTACCTGGCGAACAATACCATTTCCGGGCAGGACCGTTTGTCCGGTGACCTGCCGGCCGGTATCGATATCTATTCGTTAAAAACAGATTACACGCATCCATTGAAAAAAGGCTGGAAGCTGGATGCCGGTGCCAAATCGAGCCAGACAAAAACGGATAATGTGGCTGATTATTTTTTAACGGTGAACAACGAAACAAAACCGGATTATGATAAAACAAATCACTTCCTCTATAAAGAAATCATTCATGCGGTCTATGCCAACGGTTCGCATGAGGGCAAGCGTTGGTCCATGCAGTTAGGACTGAGAGCCGAGCATACGGTATCGAACGGAAGACAGCTAGGCAATGCCGCGAAACCCGATTCTGCATTTAAAAGAACCTACACCAGTTTGTTTCCTACGGCTTACCTGAATTATAAATTGGATAGTGCCGGCCATCATACACTCACCCTTGATTACGGCCGGCGAATCAACAGGCCTTATTACCAGGACCTCAATCCTTTTATTTCGCCGCTGGATAAGTTCACGTATTATGTAGGCAACCCTTTTTTGCAACCTGCCTACACCCACAATGTACAGTTGTCGTATAGTTACAGGAACAGGATCACGGCCGGATTCCGGTACAGTTCTACCCTCAATAACACAAACGAAACCATCGAGATCGTGAACGGAACCTATTACAGCCGTCCGGGAAACATTGGTAAGATCACCAACATCAGCGGATCTTTGGAAGGCGATTTGCCCTTACGCAAATGGCTGAACTTTGGTTTTTATACAGAGGTGACGAACATCCATTCCCAAACCAATTTTTACACGGGCTTTCTCAATACACAGGGGACATTTTGGTTTGTACAACCCAACCTGCGTTTCACATTCCCCAAAGGGTGGACCGCCCAGATCGATGGGGTCTATCAAACCGACCTTACATCCAACCAATTCATTTTATTGGAGAGGGGAAGATTAAATGCAGGTGTTTCGAAAAAAGTTTCAACAGCCCTGACCGTTCGGGCGGCAGTGAATGATATGCTGTACACCAATATCAACCGCGGCATCATTAATAATCTAGCCAATACTGAGGCCAACTGGCGAAATGCCAATGATACACGGACGGTTACCATGGCCCTCGCCTGGCGTTTCGGAAAAGCCATTGCCGATCTGAGAAGACATAGCCAAAACAGTGCGCAGCAGGAACAAAACAGGGTGAGGGAATAGTACTTTGTTAAGGCAATTATTGGAAGCCCTCGAGACCTTGATGCCCTGCGCAAAAAGATGGCTTTTATACGGGCATTCTTTTTTTAACTTCCTGCCATTTTTGAACATTCACACCCTTGACCAGCAGCCAAAGGCTAAAGGAAAGTTCGGCCACCAGGCAGGGCACCATAATAAAGGGAAAAAGGATTTTTTCGAGACCCGGCGCCAGCAATAGGGCGGAGCTATTAAGAAGGTAACAAAATCCGGCAACGGCCATTAACACCCCAATGGTTTTGGGCAGGAAACCGGATGTAAAAATAAGATATCCTTCACCCAGGCAAACGAACCCAAAAAAGATGAGCCCTACGCCAAAACCGTAGTCGTGCAATTGCAAGGAAAGATAGACCTGGGCATAAAGGATGTTTGCTTCAACGGCCCGGAGGTAGGCCGCTCCCTGTAAGGGCAACAGGGCTGCGATCAGGTTTAATTTGTTGGCCACCAAAACACAGGTTTGTACCAGATTGAACAGCAGCACCAGCAGGGCCAGGTTTTTATGCACGGGTCTTAGCAAACTATAGATCACCAACATGGTGGGGATGTCGAATACATGCATCAAAAGATCGGCCGCAATGCCTGCCCGCCATAACTGCGGTTGAGCCACAATGTTAGCGGCGGTAGCGGCAGGATCGCCCGAAACAATGAGCTTCTCCCTTACAAAAACAACGGAGAACAGGCCGGCGAGGATAAGAACAAGGTAGAGCATGCCGGCACTTCTTGCATACAGTTGCGGCGAGGTTTCAGCCGTTGGGAAGGTTGATTGCATTGTAACCTGTTAAATGCGGTTGGTTTTTCTAAGCTACGGCATTTATGGAGAACTGGAACCAGGGAGGGATACCGCTTCCGCGGTGAGATGGTTGCTTCTACATAAGAACCCATCGTTCAGGTGGTACCATAACTTGATAACGAGGGTGTGGGTTAAGGCAGCTTCCCTCCCCAACGAGTCTCACCTAAATCTTGTGTAAGGGCCTGGACTCGTTGTTCTATTTTGATCACGTTTGCTCGGCTCTGACTGTCTTTTTCTGAAATCACTTTAGGATAACGCTCAGCGAAGTGTGCGGTATGGCATTCAATAAATAGGTTAATTTTGTTGCGTCACCATCCTGCCTAAGCGTTCTTCCGAATGCCCTAATATTCAAGCCCCGGATCCTTGTGGAAGAACTTATTGAAACGTTTCTAAAACTTCAAAGAATGCAGGTATGGAACAGTTAAAGGAACTTCAGCAAAAAGCAAAACTCGTTCGCAAATGGTGTTTGGTCTCTACTACCGAAGCCGGCTCGGGTCATCCTACTTCCTGTTTATCGGCCGCAGATATTACTACGGTTCTGTTTGACCGTTATTTTACCTATGACCTGGAGCACCCGCTGAATGTGTACAACGACCGGTTTGTGCTTTCCAAGGGGCACGCCGCTCCCTTGCTGTATACGTTGTTTGGTATGGCAGGCGCCTATCCGCTGGAAGAGTTAAAAACCCTGCGCAAGTTCGGCAGCCCCTTCGAGGGTCATCCTGTACCAAAATATAAATATGCCGAAGCTGCCACCGGTTCATTGGGGCAGGGATTATCTGTCGGGGCAGGATTAGCCCTGGTAGCCAAACGCGAAGGATACCCGGCAAAAACCTATGTGCTTACCGGTGATGGAGAGTTGGCAGAAGGGCAGATATGGGAAGCCGCCAATTTTGCTTCCCACCAAAAGCTCGATAACCTGGTTGCTATCCTGGACATTAATCGTTTGGGACAAAGCCAGGAAACCATGTTTGGTCACCATATAGAAGAATACGTGAAGAAGTTCCAGGCATTCGACTTTGACGTGATCGCCATTGACGGACATAATTATGAAGAGATCAATCAAGCCCTGCAAGCTACACAACGGCCGAATGGAAAACCCTTTGCCATTGTGGCCAAAACCTTCAAAGGGCGTGGCATTTCTTTTTTGGAAAACAAGGATGGCTGGCATGGTAAAGTTTTGAAGAAAGAAGAGCTGGAAAAAGCATTGAAAGAACTTGGCCCCATAGATGACAGTCTTCGCTTTTCATTAAAGAAACCGCAACAAACCCAACTGCCGCAAAAGACGAATGCGGCGCCTGATGCAGGTCTTTCTTTTGAGCAGGGAAAAGAATATGCTACACGGGAAGTTTTCGGAGAAGCATTGGAAAAATCCGGAGTGCAAAACAAAGACATCTATGCCCTTGATGGTGATGTGATGAACTCCACGTTTACAGAAACCTTTAAAAAAGCATATGCGGAGCGGTTCGTGGAATGTTACATTGCCGAACAGAACATGGTGTCGGTTGCCGCGGGACTTTCACGCATGGGCAAGGTTCCTTTTGTGGCCACCTTTGCGGCTTTTTTGACAAGGGCCGCCGACCAGATACGGATGGCCAGGGTTTCGGAAGCCAATATAAAATTTATCGGCTCGCATGTGGGTGTGAGCATTGGGGAAGATGGCCCTTCGCAAATGGGATTGGAAGACATCGCTATGTTTGGCGCTCTTCCCGATTCAGTCATTCTGCAGCCTTGCGACGCGGTTTCTACCGCAAAGCTCATTCCGCCAATGATTGCGCACCAGGGCTTTGCCTATATGCGTACCCTTCGACCCAAAACGCCTTTGCTTTATAAAAAAGAAGACCGCTTTGACATTGGCGGCTCCAGGGTTTTGCGTCAATCCGGCAACGACCGGTTAACGGTTGTGGGAACAGGCATTACGGTATTCGAAGCCTTAAAAGCTGCCGATGAATTGCAAAAAGAAAACATCAGCATCCGGGTAGTGGACTGCTATTCCATTCATCCCATTGACATAACTACGCTTCAAAAATGCCTCAATGAAACAAGGCAAAAAATATTGATCACCGTTGAGGATCATTTTGAGCACGGCGGGCTGGGTGATTTTGCGACAGCCGCTCTTTCAGCAGCGCCGGGGCAGGTGATCAAATTGGCTGTTCGGAAAATTTCCGAATCCGGTACTAAGGATGAATTACTCCATGATGCCGGTATCGATGCGGCCAGTATTATAGCCAAAGTAAAGGCTGTATTACAATAGTTCGGACAGTCGGAATTATTTGATGTGTTACATGCTGAGAAACTGAGTTGATCCGAGTGACCCAAAGCGATCTGTAGTGCTAATCCTGGCTGCTGCCCTTAAAGATCTTGAACCGCTGGAAAACGATCAAAACCCCGGAACACTGTCTTTTTCTGCTACAGACTTCTCGGCTTCTTCCGGCCGGAGCACTTCAGACTACCGTATTTTGTTTTGGAAAAGGCGTGCATTGTATTACCGCTTTGCAAAACTTTCTGTCATGGCTGTTTTTACAATCGCCTCAAATTCTTTCAGGGGTTCGGCTCCGGGCATCAGGCCGATCAGGCAATGAATTTGTCCGGCAAAACACCTTTCCCAAACTTTAACACCGGCGGCCCGCAATTTGGAAGCATAGATAACGCCATCGTCCCGCAGCGGGTCAAATTCTGCATTAATGATCACCGCAGGTGGCAAACCGGTAAGATCTTTGGTTAAGATCGGTGATGCTTCGGGATTATTTGTTTGCCCGGGAGCATAGTTTTCCACGGCAAAGTAGCAGAGGGCTTTTGTTTGAAAATAGCCCATAGCATTTTGCTGATAGGAAACAGAGGTCTCCATATGTTGAGGTCGCAAATCGGCGGGAAGCCCATTCAGTACCTGCAGCTTTATCCGGCTGCTGATGCCTTCTTTCTTTGCTTTTTGTGCCATCACGGCAACCAGGTTGGCACCGGCACTATTGCCCATGAGTACCAGCCTGCTCGTATCGCCGCCAAACTGCCCGGCATTTTCAGATATCCATTGGAAGGCCTGATAGCTATCGTTGACGGCTGCGGGAAATTTGTGTTCAGGAGCCACCCGGTAATCAACGGCAAAAACAATCGCCCCATAGGTTTTCGCATCCAGCCATAACGAGTGTTCCAAACCGGGAACCAAGGGCGAAATAAAACCACCACCGTGGTAATGGATGATCACGGGAAGACCCTTCTGATGCAGGGGATTAAACACCAGCACCGGAATACTATCCGCTGTGATCTTTATTCGGCGAACATCTTCTTTTGGATAGGGAACCAATGGTATTTGCGGGTATTTCAGCTGTTCAATCGGCATGGCTCGGAGTTGTTCTAATGACAAATCCTGATAACCAATGATTTTTAGAAAGCCGGTAATTTCAGGATCTAGTGTCCGGCTGCCGCACGGTTGCCCATAAGTTTTCATCGCCGCTGAAGCCAGTAGCAGGCTACTGATAAGGCATAAAAAACGATTCATCGCAAGAGATTTTTTGTTTAAGAACAGCGTTGTTTTAAGAATGCAGGTTATTCAAATGCAGCCATTCGCTTTTCAGCATCGCATATTGGTATTCACTCCCCCACTTCCCCTTGAAAAATATGTTCTCAATAAAATGCCCTTCCTGTCTAAAGCCCACACTTTTTAATAACTGAATGGAAGCTATATTTTCGGCGTCCACCGTTTCCGTAACCCTGTGGAAGTCGTCACGGCTGAATAAAAAATTCAGAATGGTGAGCAGGGCTTCTTTGGCAAATCCCCTTTTCTGTTCGTGCGGAGATATCGTGATCCCGATCTCAGCAAGCCGGATGTCGCTTTTATCAAGCTTGATCGCACAATCGCCAACCAGTTTGCCTGTCATCTTATTTTCTATCCCATATTGTACCCATTCACCGGGTACTCCAAAACATTTTTCCGAATGTTCTTCAATAAATGCTTTTGCTTCTTCCAATGTAAATACATCGAAGCCCTGGTATTTGGTGACTTCAGGGTTGGAACGGTAAATATGAAAGTCCGGCAAATCTGCAATAACCAGGTTTCTGATCCGCAGGCGATTTGCTTCTAAGATTAAGCTACTCATTGTTTATTTTTTAAAATAGGCGATCAAATAAATATGGTGTGCAGAACCGTTCTAAGCTTTTGTAAAAAGGGTCGACTTAGCCTTGAACCCTTTTACAACCAGGTAAACACCCAATGAAAATTCAAACGTTGCTACAGGAACCGCAGACAAACCCGCCAACGGTGAAATGCGGTCGATGAAGCCAAACATTGTAGCAACGTAACCTGCAATTAATGGGAAGGCCCCTACAATTCCTATAAGCGAAAGCGTACGTGGCACCAGACGTGATTGGTACAACAGAATTCCCAACAACAAGTCGTTAATGGCCGGTACAAATCCTTGTCCCAAAAGGAAAATACGGTCGTATAAAGAAACAAGAACATGACTTGTTACCAAAGCATCTTTCCCCGCTCCGGTTTGTTGCAAGCTAACAACGGACAACAGGAAAGCCACACCAACGAACATGGTACCGGCTTCCAGCACCCGGGACGCCACAAGACCTAAGGCAAGACTTTCATTTTGCTTTTTGAGTACGGGATACAAGACTATTGCTGTAGCAATACCGGCGAGTGCTACAGTAATTTCCAGAAGCCCGCCAATAACGACAGCCGTGTTATTCCCGGGTCCTGTTATATAGTTCGGCTCATGTATGGGACCATAAAGAACAAGCGTGGGTATGGAAACAAAGGTGAGCAGATAAAGCGCTCCTGCCGCAAGGGAAATCTTCCGGAGAGAGCCCGTTGCCCTCCGCTGCATGGATAGAGTGGGTGCGTTGGGGATGATAAGGTTTGTATTCATGTCTAAGTTAATTATTCTTTACAATAAGGATTTATAAAATAAATCCCCGCTGACCCCTAGTCACATTTAACCCGTTTTCCCGCTGTACTATTGAAACCTTGGTCTTGTCAAAACCTTTCTTCAATCAATTCCTTGTTCACCATCATTCCTGCTGTTGTACCCATGGATACAGCATTCGCAACGGTACGCATCCGTGCCGCATTGTCTCCGCAGGCATACACGCCGTCCACAGTAGTTTTCTGTGCGGGGTCAACCTTGATATAGCCTTCCTCTGTGAGCCCGCATCCCAATGTTTTCGGAATAGCCGAATGCTGTACAAATGGAAGCCGGGCATACAAGGCTTTCGCTGGTGCCTTTGTTCCGTCTTTAAAGACAAGATTCCGGATAGAGCCGTTTTCGTTTTCGAGTTGATCAATTTCCGTTTCTACAACAGCAATCCGGTGCTTTTCCAGTTTTGCTCTTTGTTCTTTATTAAGCGTTGATTGGCCGTTTGTATAAAGGGTCAGATCAGTGGTCCAATTCGAGATCAATGTTGCTAATTCATAGCCGGTATCACCGTTGGCCAGAATGCCTGTTTTTTGATGCCGCACCTCATAGCCGTGACAGTAGGGGCAATGAAGCACACTGACTCCCCAGCTTTCCACAAAGCCCGGAAGGTCGGGCATTAGGTCTTTAATACCGGTTGCGAAAATCAGCTTGCGTGCAGCAAAGCTTTCCCCTGTTTGTATCTGCACTTCAAAACCGTCCTTGGTTTTTGTGCCGGCGGTTGCGAAGCCCTCCACAAAGCGTACGCTGCCGTACCTCCGCACCTGTTGTTTCGCAAGGCGGGCAATTTCCTTCGGCGTCCTTCCATCATTTGTAAGAAAGTTATGTGAGTGTGGTGTTTGTTTATTACAAGGATTTCCTGCGTCAATAATTAAAACCTTTCGTAATGCCCTGCCTAATGCCATACCGGCTGCAAGGCCGGCATAACTCCCACCGACAATGATGACATCAAATGGCTTCAGCTGTTTCATGTTTTGCTTGTTAAACTGTTTGGTAGTGGCATAGGAGACGAACATTCCGCTCATTGCATTCCCCGTTTGCCTTAGGAAGGCACCGCCTTCCGGCATCTTTGAGCGCACGGGTAAAGGAATCAGGGTTTTTCCATTCTACTTTCTGCAGGGCTCTTAAGCTGGCGGAGAAGAAAGTCTATGAAAGGCACACCAATGAACATCATCCAGGGCACCAATGAAATGGTCAGGATGAAGGTTCTCTGGTATAACGGGAGCGCCGACAGCGGTTGACCAAACAGAAATAAAAACAGGGTAATGGAAGGATAAATAACCATCCAGATTTTTAGTGACATCAGAAGTTTTGCTTTTGCTTTCATCTTTCGTAGCTTTTATGCGATTACCTGATCGGAAACAAAGGTAGATGGGGCAAAAGAGGTATGGTAGGACGGTGGTAGAGTTGAATAGGACTTATTTGAAATTCTTCCGGAAGGCATCCGGCGACTGTCCCGTATGTTTTTTGAAAAAGCGGATAAAATAGGAAACATCTTCATAGCCCAAGTGATCCGCTATCTCTTTTATCTGATTGGGTGTTGCCAGCAAATGCCGTTTTGCTTCCAGGATAATTTGTTCGTTGATCAGATCAGATACTGTTTTAGCAACAGAAGCCTTTGTAATGGCGTTTAACTGGTATGAAGAAAGGTTTAATAAGTCAGCATACTGTGAAACATTTTTCATGCGGACAATATTTGCTTCCAGCAGGCGAACCAGTTCTTCAAAACGTTCCTGTGCATAGCCGCTCCCGGCTTTAGCAATACGGGCCGGGTGGTGGCTTTGCCTGATGTATTCAATAAAAAACAGATCGAGATTCGCTGTTATGGCTTCCCAATAGCCTTCCTGCTTTAAGGAGTATTCCTCGAATAGGGCGGCTAAGTGACCATGGAGTTTTCTGAAACGGGCAGCTTCAACCACACAGTAGTTCTTACCTGAGGCCTTCTTCCACCGGTGTTCGGTAATGGTATTCTTTGGCTGATAAAATGATAAGTCAAACTCCATCAAAAAGCCAGTACTGTCTGCTGTCAACTCCAGCTTATGCACCTGACCCGGACGAAGAATAAAAATGGAATGGCTGTGCACAGGATATTGTACAAAGTCTATTTCGTGGAGGCCTTTTCCTTCCAGCACGGCAAGCACAAAGTAAAAATCGTGTTTGTGAAGGTCGTGAACCAGGTCCTTGCCGTTAAGCACTTGCTGTAGGTCGCGAATACTAAACCGGCCAACACTGCTATGCAGCATTTGAGCAGAGGCTATTTGCCTGACCGGTATTGTCTTCATCGCTTAAAGTTATTGATAAGCAGAGCAAAATCTGCTGTTTTTGTTGCATAAGGCGCACAGTACTCTTTAGCCACTGTCCGCAATTCTTCGGGCATAACATTAACTTTTTGTATCTATTATATACGAAACATGTTAATATGGCTGTTAATGAATTTCTTACGGATCGATGCCCCGTCTGCTGCATATATTTTATTCTGGTCAATCATCACTTAGGCCCGGTAAACACTACTTTCTTCCATAAAATAGCAGCCCCCGAAATACCGGCCACGATCGAGGCGATAAAAATGGCAATCTTGGCTGCAGCAAAATCTGTTGGTATGGGAAAGGCTTCGGAAGCAATGAAGAGCGACATGGTAAACCCTATCCCCGCCAAGGCGCCTGCACCAAATAATTGCCGCCAGTTGTAGGTTGCTGGTTTCTCGGCAATATTAAAACGGACGGCCAGCCGGCTAAACAGATAAATGCCGACCGGTTTACCGACTACCAGTCCAAGAAAAATAGCCATCATCAATTGCAAATCGGTTCTGAAAACATCCAGGGTAATGATCACCCCCGAATTGGCCAGTGCAAAAATGGGCAATACAAAATAACTGGACCATGGTTCAATGGTATGCAGCACCTTGGAGGCCGGCGATTCGATCCGGTCGTGGAGCGTATTTAACATCTCTATCGACCGTTTGGATGGTCCACGCTCCAAAAGCCGGTCGGCACCAAAATGCGTTTCCGCCTTATAAATTCTTTGTATTTGTGCGTTCAATGACTTGAAGTTTACAGGAGGCCTGGTAGGAATACACAAGGCCAGGATGACACCGGTGAGGGTTGCATGTATTCCTCCCTCATGCAGGAGGAACCACAACAGCAAACCGAGAATGACATAGGGCACCAACCGGTATATACGCCACTTGTTCAGAATCATTAAAACACCTGTCACCACCCCGGCGGCCACCAGGTAGGGGACCTTGATTTCATCCGTATAAAAAATAGCCACTACCAATATGGAAATAAGATCATCCACAATCGCACATACGGTCAGGAAAACCCGCAGTTCCACCGGCACACGGTTGCCCATAAAGGCAATGATGGCAATCGCAAAAGCCGTATCCGTAGATATGGTCGTACCCCAGCCTATGCTTAAGGGGCCAAAGGGAGCAATCAATAAATAAATGAGTGCAGGTATCACAACCCCGCCAAAGGAGCCTGCAAGAGGCAATCCCGCTGCCCGCGGCTTGGTCAGCCTGCCTACGGTGAATTCACGTTTAACCTCCAAACCAACCACCAAAAAAAAGATGGATAATAAGCCATCATTGATCCACCTGATCAAGGGAAGGTCAAAGGAAAACCCTCCGGCCCGGAACCCGAACGGCTTTTCCCAAAAATTTAAAAACTGCGGGCCGTATGATTCCAAATTGGCCCATACCAAGGCAATGATCACCATGACGATCAATGCGATACCTGCTGAGGGTCCCCATCGTACAAAATCAAGTGCTGCGATCTTTACGCGATAACCAGTTGAACCTTTCATGGCCTCGCTGAGTGAACTTTCATCCCACGGGCCTTCATACAGGCGGTCGTTGATATAAAACGTGGGCGCCAGTAAAGCCCCGCTTTCCTGCCCGCCACGTATATCCTCCTCCACGCGCCGACTGGCTATTTTCAATTCTACATTATCAACCGTATCGGGCATGGGCAGATCAAAATCCTTTGCTACTTTTTCAATGTCCACTTCCCCTTTCGATTCGCGATCCATCAAGGCCTCATGCACGTCCCAGAAATTATGGGTCGTTTCTGCGGCATATTCCGCCAATATCGCTGCTTTTTTAGCCCGCTCATGACCGGGAAGCGGCAAATGCCGGTACACATAGCGCAACTGATCTCCAAACTGGTCGCGTAAATTGGTGATCACTTCATGCGCTACATGAGAGGCGCTGGAAAAATAACTTCCATATTCCACCAGGGTGATCGGAGCTTCCGGATTCCCAAGCACATGATCATCGTCCGCATTTACGGGTTGCATCAATCTTGTCGCATTACTCGGCGTAAATGGTTTGGGTGATTTATTTTTTTCAGCCATACGATTTAAATCTCAATACGTTAAAGATGTTTCCTTCAGTGCTGATGGTTAAGGCTGCAGCAAAAAAGCTCATTTCCATGATTTCAACTTCACCTTCGTTTTAAAGCCCCCGATTCATGTGGGGCTCCGGGGCACGAAACGAGGGTATTGATTTTCATTGTTTCGCGTTTGCATCCCTCTTTTCCTCAATGGTTATCCCTGAGATGTCCAGCTAATCTAATCGACCAGTTAGCTTGCTCAGTTTGGGGTGCGGTTGAAGGTAAATAAATTGATGTTATGAAGAAGAAGTTTTGACAGCTTACTACAGGCACATTGTTTATCATTCCCCCGGGGATCGCCTTATACGAAACCGCTGTCAGGGAAACCATCTTGGAGGAGTGACGGAAGAGCTGAGACAGAATCAGCCTCTTCTGTCATCAATCAACGTTCACATGCCCTCCTGATAGAACAGCTTGAATGTCATCGCTGCCCATTTTCTCCGGCATACCCGATGCTGACTGCAATTGTTCATGTGACCCCGGTTTTTCCTGCATCGGTTTGGTAGCACGAAAGGCACCTATTGATCTTCTTCTTTCCCCCTCCCATTTTAGCCTTGTGTATAGGCTTGGACTCCTTGTTCTATTCTGGCCTGTTTTTACAAACAACGAGCCATCAGGCAAAGCCAGCCGTCTCAGGCATATAAAAGTTCTGAGCCACTTGTTGGAAATTGTTTCGAATAACAGCTATTTTGGCCTTGTTGCTTAAAAAATACAAACCATCAAACGAACAGGCTTATGCAAACAGAAAAACCAGCCCTTGGAAACCGGGTATGGTCTATGTTCCTAGATCATGTATTCACCACTTTCATCCTTCTGACCCCCGTATTACCTTTTGTGTTCCTGCAGCAAAGCAGGATGCAGGGCGAACCGCTGAGTGCCGGGTTTCAATTTGCATTTTTGGGACTCCTGATTTTATACTTCCTGAAAGACAGTTTTAATGGCAGAAGCCTGGCCAAACGTATTACCAGACTGCAGGTGGTAAACAACAGAACAGGAGAGGCGGCAAGCCCTATAAGGTGTTTTGTAAGAAACCTTCCGGTGATGATCTGGCCTGTAGAAGTACTGGTAACTTTCTTCAGTCCCCACAGAAGGCTGGGCGACCTATTGGCAGGAACAAGAGTGATGAATTATGGTGTTGCCAAAACCCTCCGGTTTGAATGGGAGGCGGCAGAAGCCAGCGCTCAATAAGGGACAATGGGTGCCGGGTTGGATTCGCTGCCAGGCCGGAAAAGAACAACGCCCTGTTTCTCCACCGGACGCAATAAGAACCTCCGGAGGTTTTCCGGGCACCCGGCAAAATAGAAATGGAGAATGGCAAACCGCGAATAGCAAGGAAAGACCCAAAGCCATTGGCTATCTTACAGGATGAAGAAGTATCGTTGCAAGTAAGGATTCGGGTATTTAGGAGCTGCAGTACATATTCTCCCTTTTTATTTATTGAAAGATCGACAGGGAAATGATTTCTGAATCACACTGCATTATTTTTGTTAACAACTATGGCACGCCTCGGAAAAAAAATTCCCGTCTACAGCGAAAAGGACAGCTTCGCCAAAAAATATTTTTCTGACTTTTATATAGCGTCCTACGAAGATCCCGCAGAAGCCGAACTGAACCGGGTAGGGCCGCACCGCCATACCTATTACGAAATCATCTGGGTCATGGAGGGCCGTGGCAACCACATGGTTGATTTTAAAGATTACCCGTTCCAGGGGCCTTGTCTTTTCCTGGCCAATCCCAGTCATGTGCACCAGATTATTAAGGAGGGGCCCACTAAAGGCTACCTGTTAAAATTCAGTGAGTCGTTTTTCTCCGCGGATCCCTCTTCCGAAAACCTGCTGCTGAAGTATGGAATCTTTGACAACATCAATGTGCAGCCGGTCGTACACCTTGAACCGGCCACGGTTCGCTTGCTCAGCGACCTGATGCAGAAGATGCTGACCGAGTACGAACAGCACACCGATCTTTCCAAAACCATCCTGGTCGCTTACTTAAAGATTTTCCTGCTACAGGTATATAAACTAAAAGACAGCCACCGCGAAGAACTGGAAGAAAAGCCAGCGCCGGGCTACCTGTTGTTTCGCACCTTCAAAAAACTGGTGGAAGGCCATTACACCGGCCAGCACTCGGTGCAGTTCTATGCAAACGAACTGGCGCTGAGCCCCCGCACCTTGAGCGACATCGCCTTCCGCTACGCCGGTAAAACGGCCAGTGAGGTGATCAAAGATCGCTTGCTGCTGGAAGCCAAGCGATTGATTTATAGCGGGCATTTCTCCATAAAGGAAATCGCTGCCGCACTGGGCTTTGACGATGCCGCCTACTTTTCCCGCTTCTTTACCAAAAATCTGGGTATCTCACCGCAAGCCTTCCGGCAGCAGGAGGTCAACTCGCCGCTTTTATAAGCGGTTGCGGTTTTGTCCAAGTCATTCGCTGTTTTGTCCATTGACCCCGGCGGCCCTTATCCGCACTTTTGTGTTCGATTCTTCCAAACACAAATCGTGATCAATGAAGCAACTGGTTTTCAAACACAATCCACACCTCTTTCAGCTAGCCTGGGCGCTGATCCGCACCGGCTCTGGGCGCTCCTTTATTTTCCAGGGCTACTCAAAACGCACTGGCGGGGCCAGGGCGTGGAAGAGATTGGGCGATGAGCTGAGCTTAATTGGGATTGATTTTTGGTTATCCTTCCGGGAATCTATGACCGCCTTTGCCCGACTGGGTGAAGCCCACTATGCGCTTGATCGGTTGTTCACCCATAAAGCAAACGCATAGCATGAACCGGGGTTCCTTTTTAAAACAAACGCTGCTGGCTTCCGCTTACCTGTCGCTACCCGCCGTACAAGCGCAGCCGGGCAACAAAACAATTATAAATATGCCTATTGACCGTATGGAGAAAAACAACATTTGCACAACCTGCGGCACCCGCTATTCCAATGCTGCATTCAACGCGGCAGCTTGCCCCGTGTGCCTCGACGACCGCCAGTACCTGGGTGAAGATGGCCAGCAGTGGACCAGCTGCCAAACCCTGGCAAAAAGCCGGACGATCCGCTTTCACCAGTTACAAAACAACCTGTTTGACCTGCGCATCACGCCATCCTTTGCCATTGGCCAAAAAGCCCACCTGGTACTGTCGCCATCCGGCAACATCCTGTGGGATTGCCTGCCCTTTTTGGACGATCCAGGCGTGGCCTTTATCCGCTCCTTAGGTGGCCTAAAAGCCATTGCGATCTCGCACCCGCACTATTACGGTTTAATGGCCGAATGGGCCCGCCGCTTTGATTGTCCCATCTACCTGCATGCGGCCGACCGGCAGTGGGTGATGGATGAAAGCAAACAGATTGTTTTCTGGGACGGACGGGAGCAGGCGCTCTGGGATGGTATAAAAATCGTTCACACCGGCGGCCACTTTGCCGGCAGCACGGTACTGCATTTACCACATCATGGTGCTAAGGGCAGTTTGCTTACGGGCGACAGTATTTATGTGTCCAAAGACGGCAGGCAGCTAAGTGCCATGTACAGCTATCCCAACATGATTCCGCTGCCGGCACAAGCAATAAACTACCTGGTGCAACAGGTAAAACCCCTGGCTTTTGACAGCCTCTATGGCGCTTTTGAATGGATGAATATTCCGGATGGTGCGCACGCCATCTTTGAACGCTCCATGCACCGGTACCTGGGCATTCTGACGTCTGCATAGCCATTGGCTCCTGGAAAATCAGGTAACGGAATTCCGGAATGATATAACAACAAGGTCGGGCACCCTCCTGCTTTTGATCGGTCAAACAAAACGAACAAGCAGGATAGAGGGAAACAACCTGGCACACACCATGGTCACGAACAGCACGGATCCTTTTTACTCAGCTCATAATAGAGCGGTCTGCCAAACCAAAGATGGACACGGACAGGCGAAAGGGTTTGCGCACTAATTATAAACGCTAAAAAAACAGCTCAATGAAACTACTAATCGTTGGTGCCACCGGCACCATAGGCAAGGCCGTAACTGCCGAACTGCAAAAGCGGCACCAGGTAATCCAGGCAGGCTATAGCCGGGGCGAAATCCAGGTGGATATTACCTCCGCAGCCTCCATTGAAAAACTATACCAACAAACCGGACCTTTTGACGCCCTCATCGCTACGGCCGGTAACGGCTATTGGGGACCGTTTGCTCAAATGGGCGAAAAGGAATTCTACCAGGGCATCCACAGCAAGCTGATGGGACAGGTGAACCTCGTACTCATTGGCCAGCGCTACATAAATCCCGGGGGCTCTTTTACCCTCACCACCGGCATGCTGGCCAACGAGCCGGTAAAAAATGCCGCCAATCTTTCCGTGGTGAACGCGGCCGTCAATGCCTTTGTCATGGCCGCAGCCCCAGAGCTGAACAACGGGGTACGCATCAATGCAGTCAGTCCCGGCGTGGTCGCAGATTCCGCAGAAAAATATGCTTCCTCATTCCCCGGCCATGTGCCCGTAGCCATGAACCGGGTGGTAGCAGCCTATGTCAAGAGCGTGGAAGGCATCCTTACCGGCCAGGTATTGAATGTACATATCTAGCCCAAACGCAATCGGAACATTTTTAAGGAGAGGCACCGTATCTCCATTTTATAACAAACGAAAAATTAAACCCTCATCTTTTATGAGAAAAACCCTGGTATCCCTATTTACCCTGATCACCTTGATGGCAGAGGCGCAAACAAAACAAACGGAAGTGTTAACCCTGGGAACGTTTCATTTCGACTTTCCCAACCGCGATGTGGTACAGTATGCTTCCAGCGAGCAGATCGATGTGCTGCAGCCCCAATTTCAAAAGGAGATCGAAGGCATCGTGGAGCGCCTGGCCAAATTCAAACCCACCATTATTGTGATCGAACGGGATCCGGAAGAACAGGCGAAAACCGACTCCAGCTACAACAGCTACCTGCAGGGAAAATACACCCTGGACCGGAACGAGGAGGAACAGATTGGCTTTAGACTAGCCAAAAAAATGGGTCTAAAAAAGCTCTATTGTGTAAATGCCTGGGGCACCTTTTCAGAAAGGATTGACCGCATAGCCTATGGAAAGGACAGCCTCGAAGCACAAAAGTTTTACGACTATTTTAAGCAGAATCCCGACTCCGCAAAACAGTACCGGTTAAAGCACGTCTTCAAAACAAAGGGCATCCTGGCCGACTTAAAGCAATTAAATGATCCGCAGCATATCCAAAAAGATTTTGGTAACTACCTCATTGGCTTGTTTGGCTATGAATCCACGCCGTACGACTTTACCGGCGTAGATTTTCAAACCGGACGGTGGTTCAACCGGAACCTGAAAATTTTCCGGAACATCCAGCGTATTGAACAAGGCCCATCCGATAAGATCCTGGTGATCTATGGAGCGGGACACATGAACCTGCTGAACTATTTCTTTGCGTGCTCACCGGACCACCGTCTGGCCAATATAGTAAGCTATTTACAGTAAAACAGCGGGCTTCAGCATGCTGCAAAACTCGGTGATCGAACGCCCGGCCCCGACTAAGACCGGTTGGAAAACTAATGTATAAAATTTACCTGGTTGTTCCTCTGCGTTTCCCCTGCTGCAACTGATAATGAAAAATGTTACTGCTGTTGGTACTGCGTTCAATCGCCCCGCTTGCGCCAAACACAATCATTACCTCAAGACCAACGGCGGAAGATTACTTTTTTGAGGTAAAACTTAGGCCAATTTGCACAACAGAATTTTGTTGTCGGGCGTTGATGGGCAATCCTAAACGATTCTTTTTAGGAAGCACACTGGTTAACCCATAATTATAACGAATTCCAAAACCCAGGCAGTTTTTATAGACATAACCAATACCAACAGCCCATGAAAGATCAAATTTGTGGAAGCTGTTTTTATTGTCGGTTCGAACGCCGCCGGGGCCAATTTGCCGGGCTTTTACAAGATAAGCAGGCACAGGGCCGGTTTCAATTAAAAAATGGGTAGTCCTGTGCTGCAAAACAAGGGGTAGGGACAAATAATGAAACCTTTGTTCGTATCGAATAGGTCCGGGGGATGCACTATCAAAGATGGATTTACTGCCCGCCCCGGTATATAAAAGTTCTGTTTGCAGGGAAAGCTTTTTTTTCAAAGGAGCATTTAGGGTAATACCGCTGTGGAACGAAACGCTCCAATCCATGCCAGGCTTGGTTCCGGAAGGAAATTGATAACGGAAGTAATCAGCAAAATTGATCCCGCCCTTAATGCCAAAGCTAGTGGGGGACGCCTTGTGTGATGCGTTCGTTTGAGCATTGGCGGCCATACCCCCCAGCAACAAAAGAATAAAGCAACTGGTCTTTCGCATACTGTTTTGTTTAACGAGTCTGCAATACAAGTTTTGCCATGCCCTGTGTTAAAATAAGAAGCACAAAAGCAGGGCAGAAAGTTTGTTTTCATACGACACAGTTTTTCAAATCGCCCTGTGATGCAATGGGTTGTTTTTATTCTTTATTAGTGTTCTTGTGTCTCACCTGTCTAACTTCACTAATTTGAACAACAGGTTGAATGTTCGTATAATTTTTAAAGTCACTGATAACAGCTTCTCTATTTTGCGCTATGGCTTTGTTGTATTCAGCCACATCATTAATGTAAAAATAACCTATAGCCACAAAAGGCGCTTTGTCATGGAGTGTTCGGCCGGATAGGCCCTTATCAATCTCATAAAATTTTAAATTTTTACCTAAAAATCCGGCTACCATGGGCATATGGTTCTTTTCATAATAGTCCATGTCAAAGGTTTTATCTTCCCCGTTCGGATAAAGTACGGCCACCTTAAACATCCCGGTTTCTGTTGCAGAGGAGTGTTTCAGCCGACTGGTTTTACAACTTAGCAAACCGGTAAAGGCGAAGAAGAGCAGGCAGAAGTTTATTTTAGTTGCCATATACATTAGGTTAAAGATTTTTTGTTTTGCCCGTGAGTTTAATTGCCATCCACACGTAAATATATCGCATTACGTACCCAGGAAGTCGCACCTTAGCCTTGCATAAGGGCTAGAACTCGTTGTATTATTTTGACCGCGTTTTTATAAATGCCGACTCTATCCATCCTGCAAAGCGGGGAAGAGACTCGTCTGGGAAAGAAAACCAATGCACTCATCATAGCCGGTAAACAGTACACCGCATTGTTCTGCAGCGGGGTACTTGCCAGATAAGGAATTTTCACGTGTTGGCAACAGAATCATTCCGCATAACAAAGAGCTTTTTTACTTATAAGAAGTACGAAAGGGCAGACAAGTGATAAGAAACCTGCCATTATTTGACCGGCGTTTTCATTTTGTAAGTAGTTTCAATTTGCAAAAATTCAATCCTGTGAAAAAAATAGCCATATACAACATTAAGGGAGGCGTGGGCAAAACCACCACTTCTGTAAACCTGGCCTGCTTGCTTGCCAAAAAAGGCCTGAGCGTTTTACTTTGGGATCTTGACCCGCAGGGTGGCAGCAGTTTTTTCTTCAATTGTCAAAACCGCAACAACAATACCTATGGCCGCCTGTTTGAAAAATATATTACTATTTACGACGTCATCCACTCCACCGAAAGCTACCACATCGATATAATCAGCAACGATGCCTTGTTTTCCGACCAGTTTTTTAGCCGCGCAGCACAGATGACCACTGTGAATGTTATGAATAATGAGCTGATACAAATGGCGCTGAAGGAGGTGGAAGACGATTATGATATCTGCATCATGGATTGCCCGCCGGGTCGTTTTGTTTTGCATAACAATATTTTTCACGCAGCCGATCTCACACTGATCCCCAACCAGCCGGCGCCGCTTTCCATTTATTGCAGCAATATACTGATGGACCTGTTGCAGCAGAATGAAAGCCTGGCAAAAAAAACATTGAGTTTTTTCAATATGGTGCAGGTGCATAAAACGCTGCACCGGCAATACCTCCACAACCGCAAAGAGGCCGGTTGGATGCTCGAACGTTTTATTCCCTTTTATACCGAAATAGAACTGATCGGCCTTACCAAACAATCGCTTTTTCATCACAAAGAATACAAGGCCAACAGTTATTACCACCATCTCTGGCAGGAAGTGTGCGAACGGATGCAATGGCAACAACTGAAAGAAAATACCGGGATCATAGTGGATATGTCACCGAATCCGCCGGCCAATGATTTCTCCGCCTGGCAGCAGGCGGCGAATGGCGATACGATCCCTTAATGCTCAACTCTGTTTTATAAATGGAACAAAGCAGTCCCTGGTGTCTTATGGCGCAGAAGAAAAAACCTCCATCAAGAATACCAAATTATGGGTGCCCGCTGCAATGCTGCTATCAACTTCCGTTGCGTCGCACTCTTGTACGTTTGGCAAGTCTACGAAGCATTCTGCGGCACAAGCAATGGCAGCACGTCCGGTAAATTTTCGTTTATTAGCCTAAAGCGGAGTAAGTTTTACTAATCAAACCTACATCAGTTACTGTTTCTCCAAAGCTTTCGTAATAGCTTTTGAAAATCCGTACTGGTCGTTCCGCTCAAACCAAAAAAAGCGATTATCCGCTTTGTTGGTTTCGTAAAACATAAATACCTGCTCTCTTTTCATTTCAGGATGATGAATAACCACCCGTCATTGCATATACTTCATGTGTTTGAACTTTTGGCAAGTGGCATTATATTTCCTCTCCTTCCCCGGTGTGTCTCATCCCCGCCCTGTGCTATGGCCATGGACGCATTGGATTTACGATAGCTGCGTTAAAAGATTTCTGTCCCCTCAGGGTTTTCGCAATGACTAGGCGAGACAGGGCTTGCGGCAAGACCCCTGCGTAAAAAATAGAATGGAAATTGTTTTAGCCAAATCGCTGGGCCGGCATAGCCAGAACCCTAAATGGACGGAAATCAACGTCGGATATCCTGTGTTTCAATGAAGTCGCATCACTTAAATCTAAGGTGAGACCCCTTGGGAAAGGCAGACATCTAAAAGACTGCTTATTTCTTCCCCTTCTCATATTTCCTTTCAGGATTTCTTTTGTGATGATATAATGAGGTGACGATGATCAGCTTATGTGCATCATCAATGTAGTAAATAAGATTATAGGGATATTTTTTTCAAGCTTAATTCCCGCAGGTTGGAATGTACATTCCTGTAACGGTGCGGATCGGTGCATATTGCAGCAAGAGCGTCCTGAACGGCAAGTAGCAAATTGTCCGCTGCTACTGTACTTCTTTGTTCATACCAACTGAAAGCTTCCTCATATTCATCTGCTGCCACAGGGTCAAAAGCATATGGATACGCCATGCTTACTTTCTCTTTTTGCGGAGCGTTTGAAGCCTGTTGTTCATTTCAGTAGCGGTAACCATCTTGCCGCCATTCAAATAATAGTTCACACGGCGGTCTAGCTCCGCTTTGAATTCGGGTGAATAATCCACAACAGTTTCCCTTATTTCATCTTCCACCATTACATAAATAGCCTTGATCTTTTTATCGTCGGCTACTTCAAGGTAATTATGCAATTGCTGCCGTATAGTTGCTGTGTTCATAAAAATGCTGTTTTTAATTTTCTTTACCACACCGTGTTATATACTGCCCTGTTTCCCTGTGCTTTAATAATCACTATTTCGTCCTGGCCAATTAGGGTCAGAGCAGCCCACAGCTCTTTCAATTTTTTTAGTACTAAAACCTAATAAACAAAAATAAATTAACCATAATTATTGTAATAAAACAATAATTATGGTTACTGATCTTCCCTTTTCCCTGTGTCTCCTCTTGGGGCCTTGCGCCATAGCAGGGACACCGGAAATCAATATACCACTGTATCCCTCTTTACCTTACCCCGGTGCACGATAAGAATACACGTAGCTACAACATGTCCTCCACTGTCGCCCTGAGCCCGTCGAAGGGTTGCAGCGTTTACCTTTAAATTACCGGACAATCTCCGGAAAGCCGGGGAAGAACAAATCAATAATAAGCTACGCTTCCCCTTTTACAAATTGGTTGGAAAGACCGGCATATGTAAGAAACTCTTTAGCCTCATTTACTTTCTTTACAAAAAAAGGATGCTTCTCATAATCACCTACATCATTGGTAATTACGGGAGGCTTCTGGCTTTTAGCAGAACTCTTACGTACTTGTTTTCCTTTTATAGCCATAGAACAAAATGAAACCAAAAAACCAGGTACAAAATCCTGATGTCCCGCCATCCCTTCCCTGCCGATGTCTCTCCTGTGCAGTCCTTGTGCCAGGACAGGAGGACTCGGCGGAGAAGAAAGGGACAGAAGGAAACCGATAATCAACAGTGCCGCTCATGCTCAAAGCAGCCAGAAGGCTATTTAAAGAGATTGACACAACTCTCTTTAAATAAAAAAGCTCCATTCCCACTACATTAATTTCCTGAATAGCACTCAGGCGTTCGTGAGCTATAGAGCCGGGCAAAGATAACATTTCTTCTATGTGGTGTTTCTCCCTTAACCCGAGCTTCGCCAGTGAGAATGCACCACCCGGACAGGACAGTATCTGTCAAAATCAAATCATCCCTTAGCGGTCTTTAAGAACCGCGCCGGCACACTGTCGGTCAACCAAACGCCGTTCTCCGAAACAAAGAACACACAACCCTCCCGGCACATCTCCTGAGCCATCACTTCAAACACAATAGGCTTTCCGTGCCTTTGCCCCACTTTCATAGCTGTTTCTATATCCTTACTCAAATGCACATGATGCCGCTTTCCTTTCTTCAACCCCTCCTGCAGTATCGCCTCTTTATTTTTGGTGGCCGTTCCATGGTAAAGCATCTCCGGTGGCTCACATTCCCTATATCCCAAATCCACTTGTATAGAATGCCCCTGGCTGGCCCTCATCCTGCTCTTGTCCCCGTTAAAGGCAAATCGTTTTTTGTCATTGCTGGCCACCACATGCTCCAGTGTTTCAAAATCAATGGCTATTCCTTTCAACCTCATTTTTTGCAATAGCTCATTCACCTCAACCCATCCCTGTTCATCCGGCACAATACCAATCACTTCCGGCTGATGCCGCAGCACAAGGCTTAAAAACTTGCTGGTCCGTATCGTTTCCTTTTCATTAAGCATGAGCCAACATTCCTGGTTCAATCACTATAAATTTATTGTCAAAAGTTTTGACCATAAAAATTTTGTCACTCCAACTATACACGTGCACTCGCTCGAAACAACTAGAAGTGGTCTCCTAGATGGTTTGGCTGTGCGTTGTCACCCTGAGCCCAGTCGAAGGATCCCCTCCCCCGGCCCTTGCGGCAGCAGGGGCCAACCGGGAATTAACATGCCACTACATCCTCCTACTAAGTTCTTTTTCTCCTGGAATACATAAATGCTTGTAGTTCTTGGTCAGGTTACCCTTCTTGGTAACAATGCCGGATCTGACAAGCAGGGCCCTGGAAGCCTTTTGAAAGCCGCTGTAGAAAGTGCAATACTGGGCACACGCACACTCGGGCCCTCGTATAATAATGATGCCGGAGAGAACGGAAGGGGCCGCCGCTGCAAACCCCTGTCAACGCCTGGGTTTGCAATTCCTTTGCAAGCCCGATCATTCACGTAACAGGTGCGTTGTTTTGTAAGCTTGGTTGGGATGATTAGGTGTTTCAGGGTATTTCCGCTGAAGCAACCCGGCGGATAATAATTCAGGTATGATGCGGTTTTGCAGGTACTTGACAGTTCGGTCTGTTAGCGCAGCCAATGCCGATACAGTCCTGAAATCAGCCTGACAAGCAGCAAGAATGATGTTTTTCAGGGGTTCTTTCCTGGTTTTACCACCTTCCGGGAAGGTCTCCATATTATCTCCGGAGGTCTCCATATTACCTCCGGAGGTCTCCATATTATCTCCGGAGGTCTCCACATTACCTCCGGAGGTCTCCATCTTTTCGGGGAGGCTTCTTTCAAAACCATTATTTAACTGGTATGTTGTCCACCGGTTCTTGTTTTCCGATAGTAGATAACCTTCACGGCAGAGCTCCTGCAAGATCTTAGTAATATCGGTAGGATGACGATTGATCATATATTGCAGGCGGCTGTTGGAAACATCACCCTCGATATGGCAGGTAGCCAGTATCATCAGCTCATCTTTTCCCAGGCCATCGATCTCCTCACCGAACTTCGCTCGCAGGGATGCCAGGGTTTCATCAGGCAGAATGCTGAACTTGGGCAACTCCAGAATAATGCGATCGGGATGCGTACTGGTTTTTAAGTACGGATGCCGCCAATGGGCATAATCCCAGCCTGCCAAAATCTTGTTCACACCACTGCCAGCTTTTTCGGCACTGCCGATCATCAGAAACATTTTCTGTAAACTGGTATTGCGGCATTCGCTGATACCACCCCGGTAGTATTGATGTAACGAAACCAGCAAGGTTCCGGGGTTGGAGAACCGGTAAGCATCTGTTCTTTGCTCAATCACAATATTGCCCGGAGCCGTATAATCAGTATGAATCAGTGCGTTCACAAAAGCCTCACGCAAGGCCGTATGGGCTGGCGTTTCGTCCTGGCGTATGCCTTTTTTTAGTTGAAAAGGCTTCGGAAGGCTGGCCGATAGCCGGGGCCACACCCGGCGGTAGAACTGAAACAGGTTGGCCTCCCAGGTGCCGTCCGGGTAAATACGGTCGGTCCAGCGTATGTCCGGGTCACTGCTCAATACTTCCCGGAAGTCTGGGAAGAAGTTCGGAGTACAGTCCGGGTCGGTAATGCTCAATTCTTTCCCAAACATCAACAGTCCGGCAAGTGTAGGCCCTTCTTTAAGGGAGGTGCGCTCAATACGATAACCACCCAGCTTTATCAACAACTCTCTGTCTTCAAGTGAAAGCCAGGCATGGCCGGGTTTTGCCACGGAAAACAACTGTCGGTATTGCTGCAGGCTGTTTTTATCAAGGTCATCGAGTGTAAAGCCTTCCAGTATCCGGCTGTCAGGATGCGTTGTCAGGTCGGCATCAGCCAGCATCCGCCGCACTTCCTCGCGGGTGCAGCGGTAGTCTCCTTCGTGATTGCGTTTATAAGTGTGATCAAAAGGATTACGGGTAAGATGAACCGGCCGTTGTGTTCGGGTAGCCATAGGAATGCGAAATCCTAGCAAAAGCTTTCCTTCAATGTCTATCTGCTGCACATCGCTGTCCTGCAACAAATTTGCACTAATGGTATTCAAATTGTTGGCATTGTCCCAAAAATGTTTTTTGTACTGGACTAGTTTAGCGCTGTCAAGTCCTTCAATGAGAATGCGTCCTTTCCGCTCTTTCAGGCCCAGCAAAATCACACCTCCCTGCGTATTGGCAAATGCCGAGTAGGTTTTCCAGAAATCATCCGGAAACCCATGTGCTGCTGACTTGTATTCCAGTTCGCCGGACTCGTTGTTGGGAAAAGCTTCGTCAATGGCCGGGAATACCGGTAAGCCCCACCTGTCAAATAAATCCAATTGTTCGCTCATCTTTTTTCATTTCATCTTGTGAAAGGTTTGCAACTTCAGGCGCTTGCTCTGGAGGTTTTGGCCTCCCCGGAAAGAGCCGTTCGGCTGTACAGCAACGCCGATCACACAACAAAAAAAGAACAAATGCTTCGCAATAGCAACCTAACGAACGAAAAAGCTGGCAACTCCGAAAACAGTGCTCCGACGAGCTGCCGCCTCTTGCTTTTGATCTGAAATCAGTAGTTGTCGTCAAGTGTGAGGTCTGCAAATGGTTCGGGATCATCCGCGAGCTCGAAACAGCAAGGGAAGGCGTGCATGTCTCGTTTTCCACAACCTCACTAAAGCGCACCCAGCACTCAAATCTCTTATCCAGGAAACGCTGACAGTAAAAGACGGAAAGCTGTTAGTGGACATTACCGAAGAAAAAGAAGCCACCGCACCCACATGCTCTGTGAAACAATAACCGCTACTTCCATCCGGCAATTTCACTATTGTAAATACTGCCATTTTCTTTTCATAGAAGAAGCTCTGCAAACTCCCAATGTCACTTAAAGTCCGTTGTACTATAAGCCACATTGTTGCACCTTCCGGGCATGGATATAAAGCTGAAACTAGGTCAGCGCATCAAAACACTGCGGAAACAATTAGGACTCTCACAAGAAGCCCTCGCTCTAAAAGCGGAAGTAGATAGAACCTACATGACCGATGTAGAAAACGGCCGTCGCAACATCTCTATTGAGATACTGGAAAAAATAATTGTGGCACTCGAAGTATCCTTTACCGATTTCTTCACGGCTAAAGAATTCAAGCGATAATGACGATCTCTCCCGGCGATATTATCTCCCATACAGAAATGTGTTTGCAGGAAGGCGTTAGCTTACAAAGAGGCATGAACTTTCGGTTAAAAGGTGGCAACTCTGTTATCCTTATGTCCTTGCGCAAAGGAGCACCCTATGCCGACAGGGTAGAAGACAATGGGCAAACGCTCATTTATGAAGGGCACGACACACCACGCAATCTAGCTCCCATTCCCAAAAAGGTTGACCAACCTTACCACACCCCCAAAGGATCATTAACCGAGAACGGAAAGTTTTTTGAAGCCGCTGAAAAATATAAGAAGGATGGGCAGCCCCCGGAGCTGGTAAAGGTGTACGAAAAAATCAAGGACGGCATTTGGGTATACAACGGTGTCTTTGAATTAACAGATGCCTGGGTAGAAAAGGAAGAGGAAAGGAAGGTGTTTAAATTCAAACTACAAGTAACCGATAAAACCATTGATGAAAAACAAAAAAGAGCAATTGAACTGAAAGACCTCGATCACAATAGAATGATCCCAACCTCTGTAAAATTGGAGGTATGGAAGCGAGACAAAGGAAAATGTAGAGAGTGCGGTAGTGCCGATAATCTACACTTCGATCATATTCTTCCTTTCGCAAAAGGGGGCACTTCGTTAAAGGCCGAAAATATTCAACTGCTTTGCGCAAGACATAATTTGCAAAAAAGAGATAAGATTCAATAAATCGTAGTAGCCCCTCACTCTTTACTGCCCCTTCCCTGCCGATGTCTCTCCTGTGCAGTCCTTGTGCCAGGGCAGGAGAACTCGGCGGATCAAACAAACGGTTTCAACTTTCCCTGCATAAGCCCTATTTTCGGTTACCCGTTACAGGCAATGAACCACCTCTCCACCTGCATAAAAAAGTTCTCCCGCCTCCGCACCGCCAAAATCAACGGCGTAGCAGCCCCGCACAAACCCATTCTCTTACTCGCCATTATCACCGGCATAGAGCAGGGAGAAATAAAAGAGAACAAGATCCGCATTACCCCGGCTCTCGTAGCCGCCTTTAAAAACCTCTGGCACCAATTGGTACACAACACCACCTTCACCGCCAACTTTGCCCTTCCCTTTTACCATCTGAAAAGCGATGGCTTCTGGCACCTGCATACCTGCCTGGGCAGGGAAATCCTCTTAACCACTTCCCACTCCATCAAAAGCTTTGCCCAGCTAAAGGAAGTAATGGACTATGCCTCTTTTAATGAAGACCTGTACCATCTTTTAATAAACCCGGATACCCGCGAAGTACTCAAGCAAACCCTTTTATCTGCTTACTTTCCTACTGCCCAAAAGGTATCTGCAAACAATGAATTGATTACAACCATTATTCACCAGATCCTGCACGAACCCGCTGCCGTTTATAAATCCAAAGCGGCCTCTTTTGACGAAGAAGAAGTTTTTATCCGCGGCGGTGTCTTTAAAAAAGAAATTCCAAAAATTTACAATTACACCTGCTGTATATCCGGCATGCGGGTGGTAGCTGACAAAGAGGTGCAGATGATCGATGCCTGCCACATTGTTCCCTTTGCCCAATCAGGCGATGATACCATAGGCAATGGTCTTTCGCTTTGCCCTAACCTGCACCGGGCATTTGATAGGGGACTGGTGGCCATAAGCAATGAGTATCGGGTGCTGGTAAAGCCTTTTCACGAAGTGAACAATAATGCCTATTCCATTAAGCAGTTTGAAGGAAAGAAGATTCTTTTGCCTAAAGAGAAAGCTTATCACCCTTTAACAGTTAATCTGGCAAAGCACCGGCAAAGGTTTGGATTTGATACTAATATTTAGAAAGAGAAAATGATAGTCGATGCGTCCCGGCTCTTGCGCAAAGCTATCGGGAGACACATCTGTAAAAGAAAAAAGCAAGGATCAGGCCTGCTCTTGTGGAATACATAAATGCTTGTAGTTCCTGGTCAGGTTACCCTTTTTAGTAACAATGCCGGTTCTGACAAGCAGGGCCCTGGAAGCCTCCCGATTACCCGAAAGTTTCTTCTTGTACTTTTTTAAGATGGTTTCAAATTCTTTTCTCTCTTTATCAGACATAAAATAAAAATAAGTTGAATTTAATACAGTAACAAGAAACATACCGGCCAGGTTATAAAATGTTTAATCCTTGTCCTGCTTCCTTTCCGCCGCTTCCCTATGCTGTCTTTCCTGCCATGGCAGCCAATATAGCGCTGATGTTTTGATGCTTGAATTCTATAGAGCCTTCCGAGCGTTAGTACAATAAAGGCCGTAAACCGTGGCGGTAAGCGGTTTTATTGTACTCCATATCCACCGAGACTCACTCTAGCCTTGTGTAAGAGCTTGGACTCGTTGTTTTGTTTTGATCATGTTACTATAAACGACGAGGCCATCCATCACACAAAGGGGGGAAGAAATGAGTGATCCTTTGAGCGACTCACTGGCTAATAACTTTAAACATTTCATTTAATTAATATTCTTTACTACTTTGGCCCCACCAAAACCAACTCTATGAAAATCTATTTCATTCGCCGTAACAACGATAGCATTGGCCCTTTTTCTTTGGAAGAATTAAAATCCCATAATCTAACCAAAGACGAATTTGTATGGAAAGAAGGATTGGCTGACTGGATACAAGCAAAAAATCTTTCCGAACTGAATGATCTTTTTACTCCCAAAGCGCCGCCGCCATTTACTCCTTCAAACAATGGTGTAACTACTATGCACATTCCGGTTTCTTCAACGGAGAAGGCAGGCTTTAAATTGGGCAGGCTCTTCGGATGGCGGGGACTTTCAATAATTGCCATTATAGCAACCATAGTTATTTATAATACCACTAAAAGTTCACCCACTTATCTTTCCCCTTTTCAGGATTCCATTGCTGCTCCTGTAAAGACACCCGAACAATTACGGGCAGAGCTGGCAGAGCAGGAAAGACGGAACCCCGCCCAATATCTTACAGATGAAACAACAATGCGTTCCAACCTTATTGGCGAAAAGGTCATCGAGGGAACAATTACCAATACCGCTTCTATAGCTACCTTCAAAGACATAACCTTACAGGTTGATTTTCACTCAAAAACAGAAACCGTAATTTCATCCAAACGATTTACCGTTTATGAGGTATTAGCACCTAAACAATCAACCGGGTTTAAATTCAAAACTTTCGCTCCATCTGGTACCGATGGCTTCTCTGCTTCAATAATAGATGCTACCGCAATAAATTAAAGAGTTTGAATTCAATGCACAGTTGTTTCAAACAACTTTTGAAATAAAAAAGGTATTTTTTTGCCACCCTTCATAATATAAAACAAGCTTTATACATTGTACGCTTATACCAAAACCAACCGTTATGAAACGATGGCTGATCTTGGGCTTTTTGTATGCCCTGCTGTCTTCCTTCTCCATCGACGATAAAAGCTGTTGCACCAAAAACGGCGGCAGGTGTACAGGCAGCGCCTCTTGCACCGCCTGTAAAAACTGCTCAGGCTGCAAGCACTGTACTGGCGGCGACACCGGGGTGTTTGTGCTACCCCCCCCAAATCCAAAAAGCGTCAATGGCAAAATGAGGTGCAAAAAATTATCAAATAGCTTAACTAAAAAACTTAGGCTTCATTGTTGACAAAAACAATAATTTTAGTAGCTTTGTCAACAACCCGAAATTGTAGTATGAACCAGTCAGATCAAAATCCCTTTGGTACCAGGCTAAAACTGGCCCGTAAAAGGGCCGGCATGTCTCTGCAGGATTTATCCGATGCGTTACAGAATAAAGTAACCAAACAGGCATTGAGCAGGTATGAACAGGGAGAAATGAACCCAACCAGCGAGGTGTTGCTTGCCATTGCAAGGACGCTGAAGCTAAAGCCTGACTATTTCTTAAAAAAGAACAGTCTGGAACTGGGTCAGGTCCTTTTTCGCAAACGGGCAGCCCTTTCAAAAAAAGAAGAGGAGGCCATTGTAGAAAAAGTAAGAGATTACGTGGAGCGCTATGTCGAACTCGAAGAAATCCTCAATGTGCAAGCACCCTTTGTCAACCCGCTCCAGGGTTTCAAAATAGAAGCAAAAACGGATGTCGAAAAAGCGGCGGTCAAATTGCGCAAAGACTGGAATTTGGGCGATAACCCAATCCCAAACATTGTTGAGATGCTCGAATTAAAGGGTATCAAGGTGATCCTTCTCGACGATAACGACGCCTTGGACGGCTTGGCTGTTTTTACGTCAACAGGCATCCCCATAGTTGTCGTCAACAAAAAAGACAAGCCCATTGAGCGGCTTCGCTTTACCATCATTCATGAGCTGGCTCATCTGTTACTGGATCTTTCTGTAGTAAGTGAAAATCATAAACAGGAAGAAGAGTGGTGCCACTTTTTTTCTTCCTGTTTCTTAATCCCCACCAATATGCTTCAGACCATGATGGGTGGGGGAAAGCGCAGTTATATCTATATCAATGAGCTCATTAAGATTAAGGAATACTTTGGGATTTCGATCCGTGCCATAGTTCACAGGCTGCGTGAACTGGGAATAATCACGGATAATTATTACCAGCGTTGGATGGTTTATATGAGCAAAAATTATGGGCCAAAAGGGGAGCCAGGCTTATACAAAGGCGAGGAAGAATCAAAAAGTTTTGACCTTCTTATCGCACGGGGCTTATCGGAAGGCATCATCAGCTTAAGCAAGGCGGCAGCCCTTTGCAACAGGGATATCAATCACCTAAGAAAGGAGTATGTCAGTATCAATTAAGGACGTAGTCATTAAAGATGCATGCATTCTGTTCGACCTGATTGACATGGGGCTGATGGACAGTTTTTACAAACTGGATCTGACGGTTGTAACAACACCGGAGGTAATTGACGAAATAACCGATGAAACGCAGCGGACCGAGGTAAATCGGTATATCAGCACCGGCGCATTGCAAATCGACGAGTTTGGTGTCTTTGAAACCATTGCCTCCATCATTGCTGCCAATCCGGGGCTCAGTTTTACCGATGGTTCAGTGATCGAGCTGGCCACCCGCCGAAATGCAGCCATCCTGAGCTCCGACAAAAGTCTGCGCAACGAGTCCGAAAGAAGACAGCTAACGGTCAGGGGCATGCTCTGGATTCTATTGGAGCTCCACCGGCAGGAAATCATCACAAGGGAGGTGCTGTTGAAAAAGCTTGACTTGTATCCGGCCATAAACAAACGGGCTCCGAAAACTGAAATTGAAAAACTGATAAAAAAACTAACAGAACAGGAAAGAGAGCCGTAATACCTGTCTCGCAAATTTTCATAGAGGCTGGTTTTGGAGGCTTTTAGTATAGATTGGCTTTGTGGTCATATAGCGAACTACATTTCTAACAAGCAGGAGCAGCAAAGCTGGAGGGGTCGGAGTACAAACAGTTGTAAGAAAAACATATCTGTCATGAAAGTTGTACTGGTAAACTCACCCTTGTTCCGCTACCGGAACGATCTGTACGAGGAAGACTCCCTTCCTCCCATTGGCTTGGGCTACATTGCTACACACCTGAAGAAGGCTGGTATCGATGTTTCCCTGATCGATGCCGTGGATCAGCGCATCCCGCTGGAGGAGCTGATCGGCCGGTTAACGCTTCTGAAACCGGATTTTGTAGGCGTAAACATTTTCACCACCAATTACGAACTGGTAAAGGATTTAATTGAAGGCCTCCCGTTCTCTACCCATATT
Source organism: Bacteroidota bacterium (assembly GCA_023392575.1). Lineage (GTDB taxonomy): Bacteria > Bacteroidota > Bacteroidia > Chitinophagales > Chitinophagaceae > Flavisolibacter. The sequence continues at coordinate 37,850 of JAEVYV010000248.1, forward strand.
GTTATCGGAGGTTTGTCCACCAAAGAACTTTACAGCAAAATCTTAACGTGGAAAACGGCCAATCCAGTGGACATTGTCACCGGCGACGGCGAATGGATCATGCTCGATATTGTAAAGGGCGATGTAAAGGACAAGCCGCTTGTAGCCCAAAAAGACAGACGGGTATTTGCCGTTGATCAATCCTCTAACTACATCGTGAACGACATTTCGCAGGTAGAGCTCGACCGCAGCTTTTTCTTAAACGAACCCGTTCAGCATCCGCTTGGCTTTTTAGAAGCCAATATCATAGCCAGCCGGGGCTGTGTTTACAATTGCACCTTTTGCGCAGCTGCCCGCTCCCTAAACAAAGACTACCCGGTTCGCGAACGATCCGAAGCATCATTGGCAGCAGAACTGACCGACATTGCTGAACGCTTTCCCGATGTAAAATCCATCCGCGTACTGGATGATTTGTTTTTGAAATCCAGGCATTCAGTGCAGAAGGCCGCCAACGTCTTTCGCCGGTTTCATTTTCAGTGGCGCTCAATGGCGCATGTGCAAACCTTTCGTGGTGTGGAGGAAAGCCTGATGCAGCAGCTAAAAGAGAGCGGCTGTTTCGAAGTCTTCATCGGCATTGAATCTGGCTCACCAAAAATTCTGGGCGAGATCAACAAAACAAAAGATGTCCAAACAATTATCGAAAATCTCACCAAGGTCTTCAAATCCGGCATCAACATGAAAGGTTATTTCATTTATGGCTTCCCCGGCGAAGCCGAAGACGACATGCAGATGACGTTTGAGCTGGCCTCAGAACTGAAGCGGTTGTCTCTTCTTCACGGTGTAAATTTCAGAACCAGCGTTTTCCAGTACCGCCCCTACCACAGTACACAGATTTACCATGACCTGGAGGCACAGGGAAAAATTTTAAACGTTACCCAGGTCGAGCCAAATACAGCGCTGTCAAGGCTTGTGGGCCGTCAGCAGTTCAACTTTCACAGTGGCAATTACTCGGCAGTTGATTATCAAACCGTTGAGGGCTATATTTACCGCACAATCAATCTCAATGGCGGTGACATCTTCTCTGGTCTCAAAGCCCAAGGCTAAAACTTGTAGAAGCAAAATTTGTAAAGCCTGTGGTTTATATGTGAACCAGGAACCTATCTATGATAAGCGCAGCATGGCAGACGTTTTTTGGGTGGGACTGTCGGCCGTCAAGTTCGACGACGATGAAGAAAAGCTCCCCCTGTCACGGTTAACGCCTTCGGGTGCACTAATTCACCGCATTGAGGAAGGATATAAAACAGAACTTACTTTCTATAAAACTAACCTGGTCAAATGTGTGCCATTAAAGGAAGACCGCATCCGTTATCCGCTGGAACACGAAATGGAAAAATGTTTTCCGAATTTTGAATGGGAGCTCAACCTGCTTCGCCCATCAACGGTTTTCTTGCTAGGTAAACAGGTATCCACTTTCGTACTCAAAAAGCTGTCCGGTCACAAACCGTCAATGAATGAAGAATTTGAATATTCGGCATTTGACATTAATGGCATCAACTTTATACCAATTCATCATCCTTCCTTTATCCTTGTTTATAAGCGTAAAGAATTGAACAAGTATATCAGGAACATACAGCAGCTATTTCCAACTGAACGATATACGCTGTTGAGCGAACACCATACTGCGTTATGCAGTTGACAGCAATGATGCGTTAATCCATGCACTTCTTTGTCAGTAGCACTCTTGGGGCTGGAACATATCAGCGATGCAGGTGGCTTATTGGAACTTTATTATATCTGCTCCCGCCGCTAACAGAAAATGCAAACACGCCTTGCAGAAAACCTTTCCCGGCGCTATATCACGGCTGGGTGCCATGTGCAGATGCCGCGGTGGACGAACCGGAGTGCATTTGCCCGATCCCGGTAAGGCAAACCAGGTCCTGCCTTATCTGATAGACTACGATAGGAGATGCGTCCCGCGGGTGCACTGGTGCTCTGAAGCGGAGACACATCGCCAAAGGGAATACAAATGTTCGGAGCAGGCTTTCTTTTTAAGAGAATTTTTCCCGATAGTAAGCAACTTTGAAATCTTGAACAGGTCTGTTTGAATTTCTGTATTTCTCCTTCTCCGCCAGGTAACTTTCACTCTTGGAGAGTCCAACGTTAGCTGTTCCTGCTGGCGAATAAAGTACTGTCAACTTAATGGGTCTGCCAAAAAAAGAAGCATCAAGAATCAGACCCCGATTGGCTTTAATTTCAGTTGTCAACCGTTGCTTCAAAATGTCAACGTAAAACAACTTGAAAGCATTATTTTTTCCAAAGCCGCTTGTAAAATATATCTCTTTAATTTTCGACTGCTTGATTAATTCAATCAGTTCATAGTTGAGCTTTGTCGGAATTAGGTCTCTGTCTAATGCTGTTGCATTTTTTCGGGTGCATTCAAGAATTGTGTCACTAATAGCAATCTTGCGTTTGTTTAGAAATCTAAGAATTCCTTTTAAAGACAGCAGATTACCAAGTTCATTAGGAAATGCTTCATTTAGTATCATCCATATACTCAATTTGTTTCCGTAAAAGAACGGTAGTTTGAAGTTATGATGGTCATGAGGGTGAATTGTCCCAAGTATGAGTTTCTCACTGTCTGGTGAAATGGGATATTTATCAATGTACTGGTGACTTGTCTGCATATATTAAGGTGTGCTCTAAGCGGCTGCCAGCGGCTATCGGCTTGCCGAAGTATGGGAATTAATGTACGTCAGCATAGCCTATGCATTAAAGTTAAAAAGAATTGCTATTGTTTCTAAAGCCATTCTAACATAATAAGCACACTGACCAGAAAACTTCTTTAATAAAAACGCAGCTACTCTATAAAAGTTTTTCGGTGATTTAAGTACACAAAAAGATAAGCCACTCAATTTTGAGTGGCTGTATTACCTATTGGTTTTTACAGATAACTACAAATCACCCCGATTTTGAAGCATTTTTAAAATCCAACCTGCATTGAACAAAATAAAAGCTATTAATGGAAAAAGCACTGCCATTAACCCGCTTGTATTCTGGTTGTTATACTTGTTAAGCACGTCTTTGTATCTCTTTTTGTATAAATACATAATTGGAAAGCCCACTATTAGAAACACTATCAAAACAACAGAAACTATTTTAAAAACGCCCATATTGATTTCAAGCTTTTCTTTCGAAAAAAAGGATATTAACAAAAAGAAAAATGCAAAATAGTACAACATCAATATAAAAGCGATAAGTAGTGAAGACGTAAAGGGAGCTACATCCTTGTTACCTAAACGCTCTTGAAAACGATAATACCGGTAATACAATCTATTAAAAAATCCTGTCATCAAAATAGTTTATTAGTGGTCGCCAAATCCTCCACACTACCTATCCATTCTTTTATCCTTACTCCTTTTACAAATGCCCATCCACGCTTATATCCGCATGAATTAAAGTCACAAGCAATAATGCTACAGTAGTAATTATATACACCAGTACACATCTTTTATACTTGCTTTTTTTATTAATTTTCTTGTCTAAATGAGCAAATACTTCTCGGTACTTATGATTACGATATAAAACGAGATAACTGAAAGCTGAAAACACAACTAATGGAATATAATGATAATATTTATCCTCATGAAGATTAATATGTAGGGCAGCTTCAATGAGATAAATGAAGCAAAAAATATTTGTACTAATTAAAAAAACAGGCGCTACAAAAGAAAACATTAATGGGTCCTTATCTCTGGTTCTATACCATCTATATATCACATAGTTTAAAATATAAAATGCTCTCATTTTTTTTATTTTTTACTCATTCCAAAAGTCCCATCCTACCCATGTCAAAACTGCTTTGCCGCCAAAATAGGCTCCGCTTACTATCCACCCTCCGCCTGGAATAAATCCAACACCACCCATAATCAAATCCAATCCCCCTTCTCCTATCAAATTCTTTTTCCCGTCTCTTATTTCAGTATAAGTGCCATACATTCCTATAGCACCCAAAACAAAACCGCCAACTTTTAATCCATTAGCTATTTGACCTAATCTTGTCCTGCTAATATCAAAGGTTCCTAAAGGATATTTAATAGTGATTGGTCCCTGCACCGGCTGTGGCCCATACCCCGGCCACGAGATCACGTACCTGTCTTTAATAATATTGGCGAGGTTAGTTTCCGTAGCTCCCAGTGCCATATCCAATCCCCAATTCCATTCAAATTTTCTGCTATCACTCATTCCCATCAACTGGGCCGCTTTTTCATACGAGGTATAGGCAACG
>JAEVYV010000247.1 GCA_023392575.1 Bacteroidota bacterium
ATCCAATCATGGCCAAGCGACAACTGGGATAATAATTGACTACGGGTATACTAAAGGTATTAGGACATTTAGAAAATATGAATACATAGACAATAATGGCAAAAAGCATAGCGATAGATTTTCAAATGAAACGTTGAACATTGGAGACACAATAACAGTATTGTTCTCTACCAATAGACCAATACTAAACAAGGTTACCACGCTTTATGATAAAGAGTAACGGCCTACAACAGCGAGGTTTGCTGCTATGCTGGCTGACGAATATAAACTCATCGTCCTGTTCGCTATCAGCTGCAGTCCCGGCTTGACTTTTACTATTGAGCTTTTGTACATATCTTCATCTTCGGTTCGCTACTGTGCAGTAGTCCCGGGCTGACGAATCACGGAATACCAGCCCTGCGGCAAGCCTCGGTCGTTGTGTGCTATTGGTGAGGTACTTTAGTTGTAAGAAAGAATAAATCATGAGAATTGTCCTGATAACTCTGGCTGTTGGCTTACTTTACACAATGGTAGCAATCCTGCTGTCATTGGTTAACGCATCAGGGGAGAACATTGCATCATTTATACTGACATTTGGCTTCGTTCTTCTGCCAGCGTTTATTTGTGTCTTCGTTTTTCACTTGGTAAATAAAACGTTTCGTTGGAGAGGGAAACCCTTGACGGTATTAGCACAGATACTCCTGTTGGCCTTCATCTTCAACTTGGTTTTATTCCCTATTTCTATTCCTGACTTCCAAAGACATCAGAACAATACAGCTTATACGCATTATTCGTCATTTGGGGAATATTTCAAGGAGAACATGTTGGAAAGCGTTTTGACTGCAACGGCTTTCGCTATTATTATTCCTCTTCTAAATGAACTGTTCAAAAATGTTATAAAACCGAAGGTAAAGCAGCACGCCGCTAACTAAAACAGCACACAACAGGCGGTTTGCCAAAATGCGGGCTGACAGTCAGTCGTTGAGCTATTGTAATTCTATTCACCATCACCTAACTTGCCGGAGCAGACGAACCACGGACGTCCGGCACTTCGGCAAGCCGTGGTCGTTAGCGGCAATGCTAAACAGGTGTACGGGCAAATATCCATCATCCGGATGGGCGGATTGTAAAATGCTGAGCAAACTTAAACCCATTCATGAAGTAAAATAAATGTACATTACACAAAATACGTTCCTATGCCCACCGATTCCACCACTCAGGGAGTTCAAGTTGAACTTAGAGATTCAGGAATAGATATTCTTGGAGAATTACCTTGGGGTTCTCATTTCTGCAATTTTTTTGAATCGAAAGAAGACTTGCTACAAATACTTGTTCCTTATTTCAAGGCCGGATTGCTAAATAATGAATTTTGCCTCTGGATAACATGCGATCCTATATCTGTCGAAGATGCTTATGAAGCATTGCGAAAAGAGATGCAGGATTTTAGTGAATATGAAAAGAAGGAGCAAATCGCAATACTTTCCCATGCGGATTGGTATTTGAATGATAAAACATTTGTACCCGAACTTGTTATTAATGGCTGGTATCAGAAGCTAAGAAAATCATTGGACAAAGGATTTGATGGGATGCGTGTAAACGGTAACGAAGCCTGGTTAGACCGGGACGTTTGGAAAGATTTCATAGACTATGAGCGAAACCTGAATGACAGCCTTTCAGGTAAGCAGATGATTGTTCTTTGTACCTACCCGCTTGCCAAATGTGATGCACATGCGGTATTTGACGTGTCGCAGGTACATGAGGTAGCCCTGACAAGAAGAAAAGGCGATTGGGAAATTGTGGAAGTTCCGGCAATTAAAAAAACAAAATCACAACTGGCGAGGGATAAAAAAGAACTGGAAGATAAAGTAGCAGAACGTACTAATGAACTGACCGTCATCAATGCAAAATTGATAAAGGAGATTGAGCAGCACAAGATTACCCAGGAAATGCTGCTAAGGACTGAAGCTAAACTCCGCACAGTATTTGAAGCTACGGATACGGCTTACCTCTTACTCGAATCTGACTTAACAATACTTCTTTTTAACCACCAGGCGGCCGACTTTGTACGAAAAGTGTTTAATTGGAATCTGAAAGCAGGAGATAACATTCAAGATTTTCTTACAGCAGACAGGAAAGTCCTGTTTGCAGACAGGGTGCAGAGAGCTGTTAAAGGAGAGCAAATCAGCTATGAAGCAAGTTATGTACTGAAAGATGATTCCCCATTATGGTACCATGTAAGACTCTTTCCTATTCCCAAAGACGATACAGGTATATTTGGCCTTGTACTTGCATTAACCGATATCACAGAAAGAAAACGGTTAGAAAGTCAGCTTGAAAGAGAAAGAATTGAAAAGCAGCAGGAGATCGCTGACGCCGTTATCACGGCTGAAGAAAACGAACGACAGGAAATTGGCCGTGAATTGCATGATAATATCCAGCAGATTTTAGTTAGTGCCCGCCTTTTTCTTTCTATGATCAATAAAATGGACATTTCGGAATCAGGCTATTCATTCCTGCAACAGTCGAGTCAAATGATTTTGTCTGCCATTAATGAAATCAGAGATTTGTCTCATTCAATGATTACGCCGTTTGTCGAAAAAACGACCCTGAAAGAGGCCATCGAAAAAATTGTATTAAATACGTCATATACCAGCGGAATAAAAATTAGTATGGAAGTGGTCGGGCTGGATGAAGAGAAACTATCCGAGAAACTCCGGCTGACCACCTATCGCATAATCCAGGAGCAATTCAGTAATATTCTTAAATACGCCAAAGCATCGGCAGTATTGTTGAAACTTGTTCAGGATAATGAAAACCTGACATTGACAATACACGATAATGGTGTAGGTTTTGACACGTCAAAGAAAGCAAAGGGTATTGGACTGATGAACATCAAAACAAGGGCTTCTCTTTTTAATGGGGAAGTTAATATCAGGTCTTCGCCAGGACAGGGCTTTGAGTTGTCTGTTATAATGAAGCTCACATAATTTTTCCGCTGTTATTGGCATTCAACTATTCATTTCTTTAAAATAATATTATTTATATTCATAAAGGATACGTAACCGAAACAAAAGAGCTGTGGCGTAAGATAACTTATTGTCTATTGGGACGACTAAGCACATGCCGCTAACATTGGTATTGCCAATAGTGGGGCTTGACATTAGAGCAATCAGCAGCAGTAATTCTGCTGTGCTGTGGTTCGCGGCTTGACGAATAAAGCCGAGCTTTAGTTCTTAATATTTAACTTTATCAAAAAGCCAGGCAGCGGTTCCGGGCGGACGAATATAAAATTCCCCACCATCGGCAATACCTGTCCGTTATGGGCAAGCCTTTCTCGTATGTGTAAAATGCTTTTCATAGGAACAAAGACAGAGCAACAGGAGATTCCTTTTGAAGAATCATACCCTGACTTTCATTTAGAGAAAATCTCTGGTGAGTTTCTGCCTATACAGCAGGTGTTCAGCAACCCTTATGTTTATTTTACAGGAACAAGCCGTGGTTGTAGCTGTGACTTTGGAATAAAGTCTAACCAGCGCAGCGAAGAAGCTATAGGGCAAATTGCACCTGTACAGAAAGTCCTCAATAAAGTGCGTAAACTGGGCGGTTCATACGCTGAGTGGGAAAAGCGGCATGAAGCAAAAGTTGAGAAGGCGCTACAGGACCAAGAGCAATACTTAAACCAAACCCTGCGGTTGATAAATCTCATTGAATTAGAAGTCGAGAAAGGTAATCCTGTAGAAATCTATTGTACTTGTACAGGTGATTATGGCGCAGCCCCTGATTTTCATGATACCATTGACACCAAGCAAGTAGATTTAAGCGCAGATTTTGAAATTGCTGAAAAGGAATTTAAGACGTTTATTTAATAAAAGAGGCCATGCCCATAACATGCGCTTTAAAAAAGTTGGGCAGAAGTGCTTACTTTCAACAACAAAATTGAAATCAACATTAGTGCAAAAGTGGAGCGATATATTTCCAAATATCCGTCCTTCTTAAAGCGCTAAAACGTTGTGTGCAACCTTAATTCAGTAGCGTTCAATTTTCAGCAGGTAATTTGACATCTTCTAATGAAAACACAGCCATTCATTTTACTGACACTTGTTTTTATACTTACTCTAACTGCATGCAGCAAAGCGGTACCAGCGGGATTTTGGAGAAACTTCAAGAGCGATTTGCTTGTAGAAAACATTAGTGACCAAGGACCTTACGGAGGACACAGAGCAATGTATTGGAAAAGTGACAAGACGAACTCTTTTACCTCTACCAATGTTCTTGAGTTTGCAAGAAAAAGCGGTTGGACACTTATTGATAGTTCAGAGTTCAACAGCGACCAAACAAACAAGTGGAGATATAACGAAAAAGCAGTTTTCCCGTTGACAAGCACAGGCTTTTCTGAAACGATAGAGAGTAACACACAATTAGAACATTTTCCACGTTGGTTTAGCGGACAATTAAAAGTTTACAAATTCAAAACAGGTTGGATGACCATTGAGCCAGGAACAGATAACTCTATTGAAGAAAATGGTTTTGTTGTAATAAACAGTGACAGGACAGGAATGGCTGTTTATCACTTGTGGGGAGAGTAGAAAGGCATGCACACAACATCAGCTTTAAAAAATAAGGGCTGACGAATATGTACTGAACAAATTATCTTTAATAAGCAGCAAGAAGTAGTTGAAACAGAAGTTTTCCAAATACCCTTACTTCTTAAAGCTGTAAAACGTTCTCTTTCTCCGCGAGTCTCCTGCAAGGGACTCGCGGTTGGTAAGTGCACCGCGAGTCCTCCGCCCACACGCAGGATCATTGCTGGGAGAGACTCGCGGAGAAAGAGAGTTTAATCCAGAGCTAAACAAGCGAGATACATATGTTACTCTTAGGAGTTAGATCCGAAATTGAGTGGATACAGGAAACTGCGAGAATTCCCGTACTCGGCGGGATTTTTCTATTCCTTTTCCTTCGCCGGCGAGTCTCCCGCATGGTATCTGCCGTTTCAGTGAAACTCCGCCGGGGACTCGCCGCAGGGTTGCATACCTCAGCCGGTAGTAGTAGTTTTTACGCCGTTGTTTTGCCACGGGGCGTCACGCACAAACAGTTCTTTCCTGCAAAATGCCGAAGCGGAGACGCCTCTACAAAGAAAATGGTGATAAAACAGGCTACAGGGTAAAGGATTATTGGGATGTGCTGGCGGAACTGAAAGATGGAGCGGAATGAGCGTATTTGTGTTCCGACGAGTGCCGCGTAAGACACTTTAAAGCGGTAGGGGCTGCAGCGGACACTCGTCGGAAAAGGAGTAATAAATTTAAGCTAACGAAACACGGAATGCCACCAAATCGCAAAGTCGTTTTCCGTACGCCACCATCTACCCCCTCAATACCCCGCTCTCTGAAAGGCTGAATTCAGCATGGTGAAACCAATGAGTTCATCGGCCCGGGCGCCAAAGGGCCGGTAATACACCAGCACCGTGTAGCTGTTCTCGGTTCCCCAGTAATCGCCTTCCGTCTGGCTGAAATCGGGATAGCCTTTGCCATTTATGGGTTTGGTAGCGTAGTTGTAACTATAATAGCCCTGCTTCAGCAGCAGGGTTTTTTCGTAAGCGCCGCGTTCCTTGTTAAACTCCATCTTACCGGCGCCATCGTTGGTGTAATTGGTCAGTTCGCCAAAAATATACACCTCGCTTCCTTCGTAGGCCCTGTTGCCGGGCGGAAAATAACTAAAATGCACATAGGCATAGTCGCCCTGCCAAAATGGATTGATGCTTTCCATGGTTTCAATGGTGTAGGCCCCGTTCAGATCGCGGTAATAAAGATAGGGCTGGCCGCTGCGGGACGCATCGGGCCTGGCATAAATATGTGCCGTGTCGCGTACCGTTTCCATTCGCTGTACCCGGTCGCTGAGCAAACGAAGGCTGCGCAGATCCAGCCAGCGGAACTCCCTGCCGGCGGGCATGGCGGTAATGCTTTCGTCGCTGTACTCAAAATAATTGCCCCGGCTAATGGTGGGCCGGTCGATGAACAAAGAAGTTTGCCAGTTGTTGTTTTGCAACACCACCAGTTTCAGATCGCTGGGAGTGAACAATTGAATGCGGGGGTCGGTTTGCACCACAATGGAAAGCTTTTGAAAGCTTTTGAAATATTGGGCGTTAAAGGGCTGCTGCACCTGTGCGGCCAGCGTTGCCTGGTTGTTGACCACCACAAACCGGCGGGTAAACACCGTTTTCGAAGTATCGCTGTCCAAATACACTTTCAACAGGTAGTTGCCCGAGCGGCTGGGGGCACAATTGCGGTCGGGCACCGTGGCCTGGTAATGGATGTAGCGGGTTGTGGCAAGAGAAGAATTGCGGTAGGTGGAAATGCGCACATTTTGAAAACCCCTGATGTATTCAAAGGGTTGCAAAATGCTGGGTGACCAGTCGGCATTGCACAATTGGAAGGTATAATAATAGTTCTTCACCCGGTTATCCAGGTCGTCAAAATCCAGTTGCAACACATCGTTGCTGTTTAAAGTTATCACCGGAAAAGAGGTTTGATCGCCGGAGCGGTACAGTTTGGCCGACCCGATGGCGGCGCCCAAAGACGTGGTGGTTTGGGCATTGATGCCGGCCATGCAACCGGCTGTCCATACTAGCAGAAAAAGGGCTATTCTTTTCATGAATTTTAAAAATAAAGCTTTTTAACAACGACGGACTATTTTTGAGGCGGATGGTTCATGGTGGCAATGGTCGATTGTTAATGGTTAATTGTCAATTGTCAAAGGTGAATGGTGAATGAGGGCACTTTAAGCACAGCCTCTCTTTTATCAAACCCAGGCAATTGAATCTCTTGAAACGAACAAACAAACAAGAGATGGCACGCTAAAGACGCAACCAATTCATCATTCGTCATTGGCCACTGCCGATTATAACTTTTTATTGTGAATGTATCTTCTTTCATAGCACGGCGCCTTGCGTTTAACCAGCAGAAATCCTTTTCGCGGTTCATCATTCGCTTGTCTGTAGCGGCCACGGTGATCAGCGTGGCGGTGATGATCATCACCTTGTCCTTTGTCAATGGTTTTCAGGACACGGTGAGCCAAAAGGTTTTCAGCTTTTGGGGACATATCCGGGTGGGATACCGCCAACCCATGAAGGCCGTTATTGCCGAAGAAGAACCCATCGAAGCCAATGGTGCGCTGGTGCGCAGCGTGAAGGCCATGCCGCAGGTAGCATCCATCCATCCCTTTGCCACCAAGTATGCCATTTTAAAAACCAGCGACGAAATGGAAGGCGTGCTGCTGAAGGGACTGGACACTTCTTACAATTTCAACCACCTCTCCTCTTTTTTAAAGGAAGGGCGGTGGATCCGCTTCAACGACAGCACCTATTCCCGGGAGATCGTTGTCTCTACCTACACGGCCAACCAACTCCACCTCAAGCTAAACGACCGCATCCTTATTTATTTTGTGCGGCCCGATGGAAGCCTTCGTCCGGACCGGCTGACCATTGTGGGCATTTACAAAACCAGCATTGAGGAATATGACAAAACTTTTGCCATCGGCGATATTAAACTCATAAGGCAATTAAACGGCTGGGGGCAGGATGAAATTGGCGGTTACGAGATCTTTTTGAAGGATTTCAACCAGATGGACCTGGTAAGCAATGCCATTTACAACAGCGACCAGATACCCCAAAGTTGGGAAACCAAAACCGTAAAAGAAATATACCCCAATATTTTCGACTGGCTCAACGTCATTAATACCAACAGCACGGTTTTGATCACCATTATGATCATCATTGCTGTCATTAATTTAATTACCTGCCTCATCATCCTGGTGCTGGAGCGGCTGCGCATGATCGGCATTCTAAAGGCCCTGGGCGCCACCAACTGGACGGTGCAGAAAATCTTTCTCCATCATTCGGTGATTATTACCATTATGGGCATTGTGGGCGGCACTCTTTTTGCCCTGGGGCTTTTGTGGCTGCAGCAAACAACGGGTTTTGTTCGCCTACCCGAAGACGCCTATTATATGGACCGGGCGGCGGTAAAAATTCTGTGGTGGCAGGTAGCGGCGGTGGGCATCGGAACCCTGCTGGTATCGCTGATGGTGCTGCTCATTCCTTCCTTTATTGTTCGCAGAGTGCAGCCGATTAAGGCGATACGGTTTAATTGAGTAAGTTGAAACGCTAATTGAGTTGATTCTGTTGATTGGGGTTTCCCAACATTCAACCGATTAACCATTCAACGAATCAACCCTACCCCACCAAATGCGACAGAATGATGCCTGTGGCCACGGCGGCGTTCAGCGATTCGGCGGCGCCAATGCGGGGGATGGTGAGCTTTTCGGTTGCCTGCCGGATCAAATCGGGGTGCAGGCCTTTGGACTCGTTACCGATCAACAAAATTCCTTTTTCCGGTTTTCCCAGTTCATGAATGGACGTTCCGTCCAGCGTTGCAGCATAGACGGGCATTTTTTGTTTTGCCAGCCAGGTGTTTGCTTCATCATAATAAACATTCACTCTGGCAATACTGGCCATGGTGGATTGCACAACCTTGGAATTGTACAAATCGGCGCAGCCGGGGCTGCATACTACATGCTTCACCCCAAACCAATCGGCAATGCGGATGATGGTGCCGAAATTACCCGGGTCCTGTATGGTATCGAGGTACAAGGCAAAGGAAAAAGAAGTGGGTTCCTCGGGTTCAAACTGTTTGAGGACGGCAAGCACTTTGTTGGGTGTTTGCAATTGGGACAGCCGCTCCAGCTCCGCCTCCGACACTTCGGTAATGACCGAAGAAGGCAGCAAGCCTCCGTAGGCTTTTAGCCAATCGTCCACGGCATAGACTTTTTGAATGTGCGCAGGAATGAGCGGGGCCAGTTCGCCAACCACCTTGGGCCCTTCTGCTATAAACAACTTAGTTTGCTGCCTGTGTTTTTTTAGGCCTAAACTTTGAATATCTTTGATTTCTTTTTTACTGAGCATAGCCTGGCTTTAACTTATGTCTGTATTCGCGGCACATTCCACCATACGATCCTGTTTGTTTCTGTTCGCCGCCTTTTCCTTTTTTCTGTTTTCCTGCACCATCAAAAACTATCCGGTTAAGCAGCCGTTTGTTTACAAAACCAACATCAGCCTGCAAGATAACTTTAGCGAGGGGGAAAAAAAACAACTGACCGAAGGTTTGGAGCAACAACTGCACGATAGTTTAAAAGTGCGATGGGTTAGTAAGTTTTTGGTGGCCCGGGTATTGAAAAACCCTCCGGTTTACGACAGTTCCTATGCCGACAAATCGGTGCTCTTTATGAAGGGTTACCT
>JAEVYV010000291.1 GCA_023392575.1 Bacteroidota bacterium
TGTTGATCACCAGTTGCCAGGTATCGGAAAAATGAAAGATTGGCCCCGTAACGCTCCAAACAATAATGACGAGCACCGCCATTAAAAAAGCAGCGGACGAACCGGCGGCCCTGGTAACCTTGGCAGCCGTTTTTTCAAACCAGGCTTTAAAACTTTTTCCATTGCCGTTTTTCCGGCTTATTTCGTCCAGTTCCTTGCCTGCATTGGTTTGTGTTGGATTGATTGTGCCCATGTTGTTCTATTTGTATTCATATCAATGAAAAAGCCAGACCAAAGGCCTGGCTTGGTTGTTCTTTCACCATTTGTTTAACAAACCCTATTTCTTATTCTTCAGATTCGCTTCCGGCGCCGATGTTAATGCCGCTGACGGCCAGTTCTGTCAACAATTGGTCGGCTTCTTTTTCTTCGTCCAGGGTTTCCTGGAGCAGATCGGCAATTTCGCTCTGGCCCATGGTTTTGGCCAGTTGCACCAGGCTGCCATAGGCGGCAATTTCGTAGTGCTCTACTTTTTGCGCCTGAATGATCAAACCGGCATCCCGGGCCATAGAGCCGCCGGGCAGTTCATCAATCACGCTTTCCACCTCTTTGACCAGGCCTTCCATGGCCTCGCATTTTTTGGCCCTTGCCGCCATGTCCAGTATTTCAAATACCCTTTCTACTCGTTCAATCTGTTCTTCCGTTATGGTTAGATGCTGGTCAAACGCATTGGCCAGTTCCTGCGAGGTAGCGGCCTTTTTCATTTTCGGCAAGGCCTTGGTCAGATGCTTTTCTGCCCAATAAATGTCCCGCAATTCATCCACAAACAATTCTTTGAGCATGGTTTCGTCGCTCTTTGTTGCTGCACGGCCGGTAGCTCTTTTGCTGCTGGCGGCTTTGGTCGTTCTTGCCATAATAAATTGATTTACGATTAACAAATTGCAGAACGAATATTAAAATATGGTGCCAGCAATCATGCGGCCGGCGGACCCTTTTACCGGGCTTCTGTAGAGTTTTTTACACATCAGAAAGAGCCCGGCAGTCCTTTTCCATGCCGGTTATTGTGGTATCTAATTTGGAGTTATAAAATGAACCGTTTGATTATTCATTCCAAAAACAGCAGCTATGGCAACCAATCAGCAGTTAACTTTTTTGCAGGAGAAAATTCTGGAAATACGCAGCGCCATCTTCTACAACTTAAGCGACTCCGTATTAAAACTTCCTACCTCCATCGTCACCACCTTAAAGGTGGATGATTATGGATACGTTTGGTTTCTTACCCAAAAGCCCAAGCAAAGCCTGAAAGAGTTTGAAACGGACTTCCCGGTCCGTCTGGATTTTTTTAAAAAAGGAACCAATTATTTTCTGCAGGTATCGGGTAAGGGCTGGATTGTTACCGACCCCGAAGAAATGAATGCGCTGGAAAATATTTCCGAAGAGATGAAGAATTTGGCCTTGTATGAAATGGCGCTGGTGAAGGTGAAGATCATGAAGGCTGAATACTTCGAAAAAACCAAAGCCCCGGTTTCCTGGTGGCACAACTTTGTCAGCACCGTAGCTGCCTGGTTCCATCACGATACCTACAGGCCCGACACCTACTATCCCGCCTAGAGCTAAAACAATAAAGTATGAGATCTATTTGGTCAGGGGCCATCAGTTTTGGTTTGGTCAACATCCCGGTGAAATTAAGCAGCGCCGTCGAATCGGGCAGCGAACTGGATTTTGATATGCTCTCCAAAAAAGACCTGGCGCCCATTCGGTATGCCCGCATTGATACAAAAACCGATAAGGAAGTGCCCTGGAAGGATATTGTAAAAGGATATCAGTATGCCAAGGGAAGATATGTCGTGGTCACCGATGAGGATTTTAAAAAAGCCAGCCCCGAAAAATCCCGAACGATCGACATTGTGCAATTTGTCAAAGAAGAAGAGATTGATCCCATTTATTACGAAAAGCCCTACTACCTCACCCCCGATAAAGGAGCGGCCAAATCCTATGCGCTGTTGGTGAAGGGCCTGGAGCAAACAAAATCCGTGGGACTGGCCGAATTCATGCTTCGCAACCGCATGCACATTTGTGCCCTCAAGGTGCACGAAGGTGTTTTGCTTTTGAACCAGATGCGCTATCACGAAGAGATCAGGGAGGTGCCCGAAGTGGAGGCCAAAGCCGAAAAAATAGCACCCAGGGAATTGCAACTGGCCGTAAAACTCATTGATCAGCTTACAGAAAAATTTGAACCCCAGGCCTTCAAAGACACTTATGTGCGGGAATTGAAAAAACTGATCAAGGCCAAGGCCGCTGGCAAGGAGATCCATATTGCTGAGCCCAGGAAAGCTTCGGCTACGGTAAAAGACCTGATGGAGGTATTAAAGCAAAGCCTGGAATCGGGTAAGAAAACAGCGTAATACTTACTGGGCGTTTGTGTGCCGCCGATGCTGGCTGTGGGTCTGCCCATGCGCTTTCCTGTCGGAACTATTTTTAATTTTTTTTCATTGGATGGCTTTTTTCAGCCTGTGCAAACCCTGACTGTTTCAGCATAAAACTTTTTTATTGGTGGCATAAGTTTTTATCCCCTTGCATTTTATATGAGCTTAACGCTGTACAATAAGAAACGCCGTTTTGACGAAACGCCGGAGCCCCAGGCCAAGGTGAAATCTTCAAAAGGGGCCTTGCGGTTTGTGGTGCAAAAGCACGACGCCTCGCATGTGCATTATGATTTTAGATTAGAGATGGATGGGGTGTTGAAAAGCTGGGCCGTGCCCAAAGGGCCTTCTCTAAACCCGGCGGACAAGCGGCTGGCGATGATGGTGGAAGATCACCCTTTTGCGTACCGGAATTTCGAAGGCGTTATTCCCGCCGGCAACTATGGCGGCGGAACCGTAATTGTGTGGGATGAAGGAACCTATGAACCTGTGGAAGAAGGCTTGAGTCGGAAGGATCAGGAAAAACTTTTGCTCCGGCAGTTGTCCGCTGGTAATCTGAAGTTTGTGCTGCATGGAAAAAAACTCAAAGGCGAGTATGCCTTGTTTCAAATGAAGGCCAGAGGGGAACGGTCGTGGATTTTGGTAAAGAAACAAGATGCGGATGCGAGTAAAGAAGACATAACCGAGCAAAACACTTCGGTGAAAACCGGTAAAACCATTGCGCAGGTGGCTGAAGAAAACGGTACGGTGCCGAATCACCCCGAAGAAGAGATAAGGGTCAAAAGCAGAAAAAAACCGGTTCAACCTCTGCAAGAGGCGTCCAAAAGCACGGCAAAACCTACGGTTAGAAAATCAACTCAACCCCTAAAAAAAAATCCGCGGACGATAAACTGCTGAACCTGAAAAAAGCTCTGGGTGCTTCTTTCACCCTGGCCAAAGAAGCCGTCATGCCGCAGGAGGTGGTGCCCATGCTGGCCACGCTGGTCAGCGAACCTTTCGACAGCAAGAATTGGATTTTTGAAATTAAGTGGGATGGGTACCGGGCGGTGGCCTACTGCGCAGATACCGTAGACCTCATTTCGCGAAACCTGGTTTCGTTTACAGAAAAATATTTTCCGGTTACAGAAGCCTTGCAGCAGTTGGGCATTCATGCAGTGCTGGACGGCGAGATTGTGGCCGTCAACCAAAAAGGATTGGCCGAATTTCAATTATTGCAAAACTGGCAGAACACGCCGGCCCGGCTGCAGTATTTTGTTTTCGATGTTTTATGGCTGGATGGATATGATGTAACCGGCCTGCCCCTGGTGGAACGAAAGCGCATACTAAAAGAGATTTTACCGGCCGATCACGAAGTGGTTAAATACAGTGATCATGTAACCGGCAACGGAAAGGATTTTTTCAAAGCGGCTGTGTCGCAAGGCCTGGAAGGCATCATGGCCAAAAAAGCCAACAGCCTCTATCAGGCGGGCACCCGCACGGAAAACTGGGTCAAAATCAAGGTGAACCTGCGGCAGGAAGTGGTCATTGCCGGTTATACCCAGCCCCGCAAAACAAGAAAGTTTTTTGGCTCGCTGTTGCTGGGGGTTTACGATGGGGCAGACCTGGTGTACGTAGGGCATACGGACAGCGGCTTTAATGCAAAAAATCTGGAAGCTATTTACAACAAGCTGCAACCTCTGACCATTGAGGAGAGTCCCTTTGTGCAAACCCCCAAAACCAACATGCCTGCTACCTGGGTCAAGCCCAAACTGGTTTGTGAAATAAAGTTTACCGAATGGACCAAGGACCGCATGGCCCGTCATCCCATTTTTATGGGCCTGCGGGAGGATAAAAAAGCAAAAGAGGTCAGTTTCGAAAAAGCAAAAAATATTGCCATGATCAATAAAGCCGCAAGCCCAAAACAAACGGCCGCCAAAAAGCAAAAAGCGCTTGGGAAAAAGGCGCCCGGGCCCGAAAAAAAATCCGCTCAAAAAAAAAGTCCGGCCAAAAATAAAACCGCTGCCCTCCAGTTGGACACAGAAGAAGGAGCGGAGCAGGTGCTCTCACTCAACGGCCACGAGTTAAAGCTGACCAGTTTAAACAAGCTTTACTGGAAAAAAGAAAGGTTTAGCAAGGGCGACACCATTAATTACTACTTGCAAATGGCGCCCTATATTTTGCCTTATATGCTGGATCGGCCCCAGTCGTTGAACCGCCATCCCAATGGTATTGACAGCCCCAATTTTTTTCAAAAAGACATGAAGGGAAAACTGCCCGGCTGGATGCACACCCACCGGGACTTTAGTGAATCAACCCACCAAACCGTGGAGTATTTGGTGTGCAGCAACGAGGCCACGCTGATTTATATGGCCAACCTGGGCTGCATTGAAATGAATCCCTGGCACTCCCGTTCGCAAACCTGGCAAAACCCCGACTGGTGTTTGATTGATCTGGACCCCGATAAAACCAACACATTTGAACAAGTGATCGATACGGCGCAACTGGTTAAAAATGTGTTGGACTCCATCGGTGCTACCAGTTGTGTGAAAACGTCCGGCGCCACCGGTATTCATGTCTATATTCCTTTGGGGGCAAAATACAGCTACGATCAGTCAAAGCAACTGGCAGAACTGGTGGTGACGTTGGTCACCCAGGAAATGCCGCAACAAACCAGTGTGGAAAGAAACCCCGCCAAAAGAAAGGGAAAGATCTATTTGGATTTTTTGCAAAACAGCGAAACCCAAACGGCGGCGGCACCTTATTCCCTGCGGCCCAAACCCGGTGTGCCGGTATCCACCCCGCTGGATTGGAGCGAGGTGAAAAAAGGATTAACGCCCACAACATACAATGCCCACAATATTTTTGAGCGGGTAAAAGCCGAAGGGGACCTGTTCAAGCCCGTCCTGGGGAAAGGCATCGACCTGGAAAAGGTGTTGCGTAAATTAGCGGTGCAGATGAAATAACATGAAGCCTTCGTTAACTGTTTACAACCATGCTGTTTTTGATTTCATTCGCAAGGATTTGGAAATCGAAGTTTTGGCCCATGACTGTTTGTTTACCGAAGGGCCCTTGTGGAACGAGCAGGGTTTTTATTTGTTCAGCGATACGCCGGCCAATGTGATCTATCAAATTGCTCCGGGACAGGAAAAGCAAATCTTTCTTAAAAACAGCGGTACGGGTCATCCCGATGATCCGGATTTGAAACCCGATCAAATCGGCTCAAACGGATTGGCCTACACCAAAGACGGCGCCCTGCTGGTTTGCCAGCACGGCGGTCACGGCATTGCCCGGTACCAGAGTGGGGTGTTGCAGCCATTCATTAGCTCCTACCGCGGCCGGCCGTTTAACAGTCCCAATGATTTGATCGTACACGCCGACGGCCGGATTTACTTCAGCGACCCGCCTTATGGTTTGCAGGAGGGGAAACTCAATCCATCGAAGTTTCAACCGTTGGCAGGTGCATACTGTTGGCAGGAGGGGGGCTTGGAGCTGATTTGCGACCGCTATCAATATCCCAACGGGGTGTGCCTGTCACCCGACCAAAGGCTATTGTATATCTGTTCCAACAAACCCTTCGAAAAATTTATTTCTGTTTATGAAACAGCGACAAACCGGTTTCTCAAAGTGCTGGCTGAAGAAAACAGCGACGGCATTGAGTGCGATAGTACCGGAAACGTTTATTTAAGCAATAAGGATGGTCTGCTGATCTTAAACAAAGAAGGACAGCGGCTGGCCCTGATTGGCTTGCCCACCATACCCGCCAATCATTGCTGGGGCGGCAGCCAGGGGAAGGATCTTTTCATTACCGCCCGGCAAAATGTGTTTTTGATCAGGGATTTACTGAACTGATTGGATGCCAACAGCCATTAAGAGGGCAGAAGAGAAAAAACTGCTGTCTAGTCTCACGTCTGCCGTCTCACGTTTCACCTTTCACCACTCACCTCTCACGATCGCTGCACAAGGGCAAAAGAAAAGGCCCCGACCTAAGGCCAGAACCTTTTTTTCTCTCGTTCCTTCGCTGATATTACTCAGATCAGGTTCAATGGGTATGTTCTCAGATTAATTGAATTAACCACCCCTTGAGAGAAAGAATTTACTACAATAGTGTCTTCAGAAACCATGCCAGCCAGGCTTTATCCATTTACAATTTCTCCACCATTGGGATGCAGTACCTGCCCGGTCATGTAGGAGGACTCTTCGCTGGCAAGAAACAAATAGCAGGGAGCCACCTCGGCCGGCTCTCCGGCCCGACCCATGGGTACATCGCTGCCAAACTCAGCCACTTTTTTGCCTTTAAAACTGGCCACGATCAAAGGGGTCCAAATGGGGCCGGGGGCTACGGCATTTACCCGAATGCCCTTTTGGGCCAGGTTGGCCGACAGGCTGCGGGTAAAGGTTACGATGGCGCCTTTGGTGGCCGAGTAGTCAATTAGTTTGGGACTGCCCCGGTAGGCAGTGACCGAGGCGGTGTTGATAATGCAGGAGCCTTTTTTTAAATAGGGCAGTGCAAACCGCGTGATGCGAAACATGGAAATGATGTTGGTTTCAAACGTTTCATACAATTGTTCGTCGGTAATATCGGTTAGCGATTTTTGCTCCGTTTGGGTGCCGGCATTATTCACCAAAATATCCAGCTTGCCAAACCGCTTTAGGGTGGCCTCCACCATCTTTTCACAAAACCGTTCCTTGCGTATGTTCCCCGGCAGCAGCAGGCAGTGGCGGCCAAATTCTTCCACCTGTTTTTTTACTTCCTCGGCATCTTTTTGTTCGCTCAAATAGGCAATGGCCACATCCGCGCCTTCTTGGGCAAACAACAGGGCCACCGCCCGGCCAATGCCGCTGTCGCCGCCGGTGATCAAAGCAATCTTTCCGCCTAATTTTTTCGCGGGCTCTGGTTTCAGAACCAGTGGCCGCGGCGACATTTTGGCTTCGCGGCCCGGCATGCGCTGCGTTTGTTTGGGCCGGAGTTTTTTGGCTTTTTCTCCCTTCTGCATAAAATTTTAAGGCACTTGTAGAAATTATTATACCATCAAATGAAAACTTTATCAATGGAAACCCTATTTTTGCAGCCGTTTCTGCGGTAGGTGTTCAAAACCGGGCAGATCCAGATCATTCACAAATGGGGAATTAGCTCAGCTGGCTAGAGCGCTTGCATGGCATGCAAGAGGTCACCGGTTCGACTCCGGTATTCTCCACTTCCAAAACCAAGAACCCTGTCAGATCGTATTTGGCGGGGTTTTTTGTTTTTTGAAAAAGCATTTAGGAGTCTTTTGCCATTCATCTGAATTTATCTTTCCCAGCAGCCCGGCAAATAAAATAATATCCCAATAAAAAGCATTCTCTCAACACTGGTCAGGGAGTTTTCGCTTAGTCTTTTTCTAAAACAAAAAGTCGTGATCTTAGATCTTCTGTGATTTATTGATTGGCAAACCCAGGCAATGGCGGAACAATTACGGACAGAAAACACAGAACGGCATAGGGATTGGAGCCATTGAGGTAAGCAGGATGCTAAGCCGCAGAGCCGTAAGGAGCTCGGGAACATTCATAAATGAAAACACTGCCGATACAGCCGGGTAAAAAAAGCATGATCTCCCGATCGCATTTGGTTTTTTATGTTTTCTCGGCAGTGGCTTTTTTGTTTTGCTTTTATTATTTCTCGGAGATTCGGTCCGATTTTCAGCAGTTGGAACGGGTCAAAGCGGGGTGGCTGGTGGTGGCTATTGCAGCACAGGTATTTACCTATCTGTTTGCCGCCTTCATTTATCATGTCTTGCTGCGGGCATTTCGGGTGAAGCCATTACCCGGTACGGTAGATTTAGTGGAGGCTTCCGTAATTTTTTTGTTCTTCAATCAGGCTGTTCCCAGTGTTGGGGTCAGCGGCAATACATTCTTTTTTCATTTTTTGATCAAGCGAAAAATACCCCCTGGTCAGGCCATTTCTTTTATGGCCACCGAGTTGTTTATTTTTTATGCAACCATGGTGGTGGTTACCTGGCTGTTATTGGT
>JAEVYV010000292.1 GCA_023392575.1 Bacteroidota bacterium
GTTCGTAGCTTATCCAACTGCTGTCAAGCGTTATTTTAAATGTTAGGTCTGCCGATATTTTTTTTCCGCTGGAAAATTCACCGTCGCCTGTCCAACTGCCTACAAAAAAGTTTACAAATTCGTCGGTTAATTTGAAATTTGAATTTGTTGTCTGGGCGGTCACGTATGTAGTTGCACATACAAGAAAGAGAGAGAGGAATAATTTGTTCTTCATTTCGTTTCAAAAGTAAAAATCGAGTTTTAACTTCTAGGCCCGCTCATCAAATAAATCCAAAGTCCGGACTTTGATCCTTGCTAATTTGGGTTGAACAGGAGCTTCGTTGCCCTAACGTACATCATTTAGTTGTGTGTCATTTTAGACAGGCCTCACGCCACAGCCGCAGTTTTTCTGTATTTTAAACTTTTAAAATTGACCTATGCAATCGAAAGCAACAACTGTTGACCAGTACATAGACGAGCTTCCAGAAGACAGGAAGAAAGCGATCGCTGAATTGAGAAATGTGATCAAAAAGAATATTCCCAAGGGTTTCCAGGAAGGCATGGGCTATGGCATGGCCGGTTACGTGGTGCCGCATAGTAAATACCCCGCAGGCTATCACTGTGATCCAAAATTGCCCCTGCCCTTTATGGGGTTTGCATTGCAGAAAAATTTTATTGCCATCTATCACATGGGGATATATGCTGATCCAAAACTATTAAAATGGTTCACCGAAGCCCATGCCAAAGCATCTCCCAAAAAACTGGATATGGGCAAGAGTTGTTTGCGGTATAAAAAGCCGGAAGACATCCCTTATAAACTTATCGGCGAATTGGTTTCTAAAATAACGCCTGATGAATGGATTGAACTGTATGAAAGTAATTTTAAAAACCACAGGAAGAGAAAATAGCTCATTGAAGACAAACGCCCATTTGAGGACGATTAAGACTTTCTTTGACCCACGACAATTAGTAAAGACCGAGTTGTATTCAAAAACCAAAACAGCACCTATTGACGGGAGAAAAGCCGCACCCAACATAGGGTTTGGCAAGATGTTCGCATGTATCAACACAAATACCAGGAATGCTTTACGACGAGCAAACAATCAACAGCATCAAAGATTGGCTGACCGAGCACAAACGCACATTATCCGTAGCCGAAAGCGTAACAGCCGGTCATCTGCAGGCCGCTTTTTCATCGGCCCTGGAAGCATCGCAATTTTTTCAGGGCGGCATCACCGCATACAATGCCGGACAGAAATGCCGGCACCTTAATATCGAGCCCATCGCGGGGCTGGAAAACGATTGCGTCAGCGAGCAGGTTGCCTGCGAAATGGCCCTGAACGCCAACAAGCTTTTCATCAGCCATTACGGAATTGCCATTACCGGCTATGCCAGCAAAATGCCCGAAAAAGGCCTCAATGACCTGTTTGCATTTTTTGCCATTGCCGAGAACAATAAAGTACTCCTTTGTAAAAAAATTACAACCCGGCTGGAAAGAGTGGAGGCCCAGGTAGATTATGCCAAACAGGTGATCAAAGCGTTTGAAACGCTCCTAAAAAACAAGTAGCAGGAATGATTCCCGCTACTACAACCGCCGCCTTTTGTTTGCTATGCCCGGTTATACGCTTCTTCCAGGTCTTTAATGATGATCTTGTCCATCTGCATCATGGCCTGCATTACCCGGCTGGTTTTGCCGGCATCTTTATCGGCCATGAGTCTGGGCAATACTTCGGGCACAATTTGCCAGGACAGGCCGAATTTATCTTTGAGCCAACCGCACCGGGATTTTTGGCCGCCTTCGGAAAGTTTTTCCCAAAGCTCGTCGACTTCTTCCTGGGTGTGACAGTTTACGACAAACGAAATGGCTTCCGTAAACGAAAATGTCGGCCCGCCGTTTAAGGCAATGAACTCCTGTCCGTCGAGTTGAAATACCGCCGTCATGACCGAGCCTTCCGGCCCCGGACCGCCTTTGCCGTAGCGGGTTACGGTTCCGATCTTTGCGTTTTTAAAAACAGAGGTATAAAAGTTCATGGCTTCCTCGGCCTGGTGGTTGAACCATAAAAAAGGAGTAATCTTTTGCATATAGCTTGCGTTTGGTTTACTAAAGTGCACCTAATGGATTTTTCGGGTGCGGTTTATTTATTTTCTTCCGACAGCGCTTTTACCTTCTCTAAGGCCTTGGGCCATGTGGCCTCAAAATAATCTTTGAAGGCTTCCAAAACATCCATCTCAACAAGCAATTCGGTTTTGCCGTCAACTCCCTTCAGGGTGTAGTTTTCCAGGCAGCCGGCCCATTCTTTTACCTTTTCGCTGTCCAGGTCCTCTACCCCATTGTTTATTTCACCCAAGTGTTTTATCGACAAAAACTCATTGGGAATATGCTCGGCAATTGCAGCCACCATGCCCCGGTTCCGGGCATCCAAAAACAAAGCCCTGCTGCCCTTTTTCCAGTCGGTTTCCACCCTTGAGCCTTCGCAAAAAACCGAAGTCCATAACGGGTAGGTTTCTTTTCCCAAAAGCACCTCCCATACTTTTTCTTTGGAAGCGTTGATGCTGATTAAAAATTGTTTTCTTTCCATGGCTGTACATTTTTCCAAACAAAGGTGGACGCCTTTCAACAAAACAAAGAGGTGCAATCACGGCAATTTAAGGGCTGATTCCGGCAGCCGGACCAAGGCAAAACCCAACTGTAACCCTTTGAAAAATGCTCTACCTGCATTTTGCGTGTCCGTTAACGAAAGACGCAGGCAGATCTGGCACAGATTTTCGGCCTAGGTTCATGTTCTATTTTTCAGGACTTTTGAACAATCATTTCAAAATCAACTAATATGCGAAACTTTGTAAAATTCTTTTCGGCGGCCTGCATCGCTGCCGCCGGTTCGTTGGTGATGGCTTCCTGCAACAACAGCACATCTGCAGGTGCCGGCAATACCCAAGGCGACTCCACTACCGCTAAGGAAAAAAAATATGCCGAAGCTGTAATCAGTCCTACATTTAGCGACACAGCCGTAAACGGCACGATTGAATTTGAGCAGGAAGACAACGGAAAAGTAAAAATGGAGCTGCAATTAACCATTCCCTCCAAGGCCAATAAAAGCGTTGCGGTGCACATTCACGAGCACGGCGATTGCGGCGACACGGGTAAGAATGCACACGGCCACTGGAACCCAACCGGCTCCAATCACGGCAAATGGGGCAGCGGTTCGTTCCATTCCGGTGACATCGGCAACGTAACGCTGGACAGCGAAGGAAAAGGAAAAATGGAACTGGAAACAGACCTCTGGTCCATTGGCGGAGATGAGAAAAAGAACATCCTGAACCGATCCATCATTGTGCACGGCGGGGAAGACGACTATACTTCGCAGCCGGCGGGCAACTCCGGAACCCGGATTGGGTGCGGCCTGATCACCGAGAAAAAAAGCTAAGCGGCGCTGCTAATTTTTTGAAAGCCATGTTCCGGAAACATGGCTTTTTATTTGGAGTCTGACCGATGAGACGAGCTTACACCAATACGCATAAGATAGGCGCAACCGTTATCCTTCCATGAAGATCGTTGCCACAAGGTGAAAAAATCCGGCACCAATCAAAGCCTTTCCCGCCTGTTTTCCATTTTAAATTTCAGCCTTTATAAACCTGAAAAAGGTGGTCCATCTCCGGCAATCATTAAAAACAATAACCTGAAAAAATACAGGTGCACACAAAGCAACTATGCCCGTGCAACACGGGCATAGCAATACTAATGAAGGCACCATGCATTTTAGATCGACGCATCTTCGCTGCGATCGGAACGCACGTTCGAAGACCGGTTGCTTTGTTCATCCAAACCGGTTTCCCGGCCCGATTCGCCCCGGCCAAAACTGTCTTGCTGCTCACGGTGCTGACCGCCCAATGGGCTGCCGGTCCTTTGCTCGGTACCTTCCACACCTTGTTCCGTTCTTTCGCTTCCCAATTCAGGATTTTGATTTCTGCTGTCTTCCTGACCCAGGTTTTGATTGTTTCTGTTTTCTGCCATAACTGTAGGTTTTAGTAATTGATGCTGCCACTACATAAACTTTTATGCCAGAGTACGTAAAGGAAAATGGCAAGACCCGCATAAAAAAAGTCCGCCGTAAAAACAGCGGACGATTAAAATAACTGCTTGCTATATGCTAAGAAGGTAAATACCTAACCTTACCATGCGCTTATAACTTGGTTACCGAAAATTCTTCTTTCACATAGGTGCTTCTATTCAGTTCCACCACCTGTGTTTCTCTTGATTTGCCGGAAGACACGGTCAAAATCAGCTTGATGTTTTCGGGTTGGTCCTGAGCGATCTGGAATTTTTTGGAAAATTTCTTTCCGTTGAACTCCGTGGTGTACAACAACACACGGTGGGCATCGTGAATGCTGATTTGCAGAGGTTTTTCCTCATTATTTTCAATTTCCACCTGCACCACCGGCTGGTTGTTTACTTTTCCCAAATAGCTGATCACCGGTTTGGACCCGCCAACATCCTGCGCTGCACTGTGAAACCCGGGAACAATAAGCAGCACTGCTGCCAGAAACAAACCCAAAAAAGTACGTACTGAAGTAGCGACAAAGGCCGAACGAATCATTTGCTTTTTCATATCGAATAGTTATTGTTTGCGTGACAATCTCTACTTCATATATGCAATCGAAAACAGCAGGCAATCATACGCAATGGAAGGCTCCATTGCATCTCTATTCGGGTGTAAAATTAAACCAGGGAACAGGGCGGCCTCAATCAAAATTGCTCCGGTTCTGTAACAGCCAAAACAGACCAGTTTTCTCAAACCGTTGACACACAGCGGTTTCAACCCTATTTTAACTTTATTTCCAACACCGGTTTTGGTTTTCTTAAAATGAAGATCCGTATGGATGAAAACAAAAAAACGCCAAGGAGGCGTCTTTTTTTAATTATCTTAACCTGAATCAATTTACAGCATGCCCTCCAGCATTTTGGAAGCCATGCTTAGGGCGGCAACCGGCGACTCAAACAGCCGGACGTTCCCGTCTTCGCTCCTGATCCGCACGCCGCTGTCGCTGCCCGAAGAGGGCTCGCTAAAATAATAGCTGGCGGTAAAATATTCCTTGGGAATGATGTTGGGATTGGAACGCTCAACCGGGTGTGGATCCACTTTGATCCACACCTCCCGGCCCCGGATGGATTGCTTTTCTATCATAATGAAGATTGAAACCCGAACAGAATAACTTCTTTTTATTTAAGCCGAACGAACCGGCGCAAACCACCCTCAAGCAAGCAATCCTTTTATGGACTGGTAAAGTTGGCTTCTGGTAAAGGGTTTTTCCAAAAACAAATCGGCGCCGTTTTCCATGGCCACATCCCGGGCCGCTCCATCGTACCCCGAAATCATGATGATTTTTACGGAAGGGTAATTGCTTTTAATGAAGCTGATAAAATCAACCCCAAATCCGTCCGGCAGTTTATTGTCCAGAATAACAACCGCCGGTTGTTCTTTTTGCAGCATTTGTTCGGCCGCCGAAAGCGATTTAACATGCTCCAGTTCCATTTCCTTTCCGTTCAACATAATGTTCAGCAGCAGGCACATATCGCCTTCGTCTTCAATGATAAGCACTTTTTTGGCCTTAGTGGCTTGCAGTGTGGATGTTGACATGATTCTGTTTTTTTAGTTGAGAAACAATAAAAGATGGCTTTGCCTGCTTAGTACATTAAAAAATCGTTCCAAAAACGGCATCCGGCATGGCAAAAATCAGGATGGTAATCCCATCTGTTTTATCCATAAATTTGACGGTTGGGATTTCGTTCCTAAATGCAGAAACATGGAAACAAAACAAAAGCTGATTCTTCTGGCTGATGATGATATTGAGGATCTGGAACTATTGGGCGAAACCATTCTTCAATTAGACCCGGACACCAAACTCGTTACGGTTTCCAGCGGCAGCAGTGTGCTGGAGTATCTGGAAAAATCGGCAGGCCCTGAAATCCCCTGTCTTATTGTAATGGATTACAACATGCCCGATATGAACGGCGCCGAGGTGTTGGGCGAAATGGGCAAAGAATCACGGTACCAACAAATTCCCAAAATCGTTTGGAGCACTTCCAACAGCAATGGCTTCATGAAAGAATGCATGAAAAACGGCGCCACGGCTTATTTTGTTAAACCCTCCACCAACAAGCAATTACAGGAGCAGGCCCAGGAAATGCTGAGCATGTGTTTAAAATAGTTTCTTAAGCAGGGAAATACATCACAAAACAGGAGCCCTCCTCTAAGGTTCCGACCGCCTTTATCACACCGTAGTGGTTTTGAACAATTTTCTTGCAAAGGGCCAGGCCCACCCCGGTTCCCGAAGACTTGGGCACTCCCGGCAGGCGTTGAAAGAGTTCAAATATTTTTTCGGAAAACCTGGGATCAAAGCCAGAGCCGTTATCGCAAATGCTGATCTTGTGATATTCTCTATCCGAAATGAGTTCCCCCGTTTCGTCATTGCCCATCACCTTGTCCGCAGCAATTACAATCTCCAGTTGACGCCGGGGGTGGTGGTATTTCAAGGCATTGGACAACAGGTTATCAAACAACTGCCGCAACTGAAACGGAATGCCTTTAATGACCGGAAGGGCCGCCACACGAACCCGGGCGCCTTTTTCCTCAATGCCTTCTTTGTGCGAAAAAAGCACCTCTCCCGCAATTTCAATCAAATCCACTTCTTCAAACTCCTGGGTATAAGAAGAGGTTCGGGAATACTCCAGCAAATCATCGATCAACACCTTCATGCGGTTGGCGGCATTGAGGGAGCGAAGCAGGTATTCTTTTTCCTTTTCGCCCAACCCGCCGCTAATGGTTTCCCACAAATGGTTTCCGTAAAACAAAATCTTACGCAGAGGCTCCTTCATATCATGCGAGGCCGCATAGGCAAACTGCTCCAGTTGTTCGTTTTGAAATTCAAGCTGGTCGGTATAAGCCTTCATTTTGTCTTCGGTCAGCTTTCTTTCGGTCAGGTCACGGGTTACTTTGGAAAAGCCAATCACCTCCTGCCGATCATTGTGCAGGGCGGTGAGCACAATGCTCCCCCAAAACCGCGTGCCGTCTTTTCTCATCCGCCATCCCTCATGAACGGCCTTTCCCTGGTACCGGGCCCGGTTGATCAACTGGTCGGGCAGACCGGCTTCCCGGTCCTGGGGTAAATAAAACACCTTGAAACTTTTCCCAACGATTTCTCTTTCCTTATACCCTTTGATCTTTTCCGCTCCCTTGTTCCAGTTTTGGATGATGCCGTTTTCATCCAAAAGGATGATGGCATAATCCTCCACCTCCTCCACCATTTTATGATAACGTTCCTCGCTTCTTTTCAACTCCTCATTTTTACTTTTCAGATCTTGGGTTTTTTCTTCCACTGTTTTTTCCAGCGAAGCGGCCAGTTCCCGGTATTTTTTTTCATTTTCCCTCAAGGCTCTCTCAGTTTTTCTGGCTTCGGTTATGTCCAGCAACATGTTTACGGCCCCGGTCATTTTCCCCGCCCCATCAAAAAGCGGTTGGGGATGCGGCAATACATGCCGGGTTTCGCCATTGGGTTTTTCTACCAGAATTATTTCCCCGCGAACCGCACGGCCTTCTTTTAAACACCGGGCCATGGGGCATTCGTCAAAAGAAAGGGGCCGTCCATTCGGTGATTTAATCACCCAGGACCCGCACCAGCGGTCTTTTTCCAGCCGGGGCTCCCGCCCCCACAATTGCGTGGCCGCCTGGTTGTAAAACGTAATATAACCATCGGCATCACAGGTATAAATAGCTATGGGCAAGCCCTCCAGAACCTGTCGTTGCCGTTCTTCGCTGTCCCGAAGCGCCGTAAATAATTTTTTTTGTGCGGTAACATCCACGGTAAAACACCGGGTATGAATGAATTTTCCGTCTTCCCAGAAAACATTGGAGTTGATCTGCACCACTTTGATAGTGCCGTCCTTGCAACGAAGCTCCGATTCGTAATGGCTCAGGGTTTCGTTGCAGTTCAAACGCCGGAGTATGTCGGAGATTTTTTCTTCCTGCACATGAAATTCAGAAATATGATGACCGATATACTCCTCTTTTGAATAACCAAGCATATCCAGTTCGGCCTTGTTGGCCCATATAATAATGCCCTGGGCATCCACCCAGTGAAGACCAAGAGGCGCATTGTCCACATAATCCTGTAGTTCCTGGGTTCTTTTCTTCAGCTCTTTTTCCGTGGTTTTCTGATCTGAGATATCGTAAAAGCAATTGATGACCCCAACCTGTTTGCCTTCCTCGTCCACCAGAGGAACAATATTGGCCCGGACAATGATGTGCGTTTGATCGGGTCGCTCTAAGATCACTTCCACGTTTTCACGGGGTTTGCCATCCCTCAAACAGGCTGCCACCGCCCCCTGATCGAGGGGCAGAAAACTTCCGTCCAAATGGTACAGCTTACAAGCGCCGCCAAAGCGTTCGCTTTTATTCCCCGCCTCAGGCCGTCTTCCCCAAAGCCGGACCGCCTCCTCGTTGTATTTTTGAATGGCACCCTCCATATTGCATACAAATACGGCGACAGGCAAAAGATTCAAAACCTGATTTTCCCGTATATAATCGGAGAGCAAAATTTGCTGTAGCGAAGGCATAGGGATTTTATCTGAGTTGGTATCCAATATGAAGTTTATGGTTAAGGTGATTAAAGATAGGTAAATCTGTTTTTAGGCTTATCTGCCCTTTAACAAAACAAATCCTGCCCGGTCCAATCCATGCATTGCATTATACTACACAATTAACATGCCTGCCTTTAGGGTACGGTTTTTAAAGAAATGCTTAAAACGATTCGCCATGAAATGGTTTTGGTTCCTATGCATTGGTTTTCTCTCCTGTGGGCAAAAAAGCTCCCCTGCAGGCCAGGAAAACCAAGATTCTTCTTTCCGGGCAAACAACGGCAACAAAAGCACGGATACGGCAAACAAGACCCTTACGCCGGTTAATGCCAGCCAACTGATTGTTCCCGGGGAGGGCATCGGCAAAATCTGGCTGGGCACAGAAGCTTCTAACCTGGGAGCGTTGTTGGGCCCACCCGCTATGAGCGACGCGGCCATGGGCAAGGCCTGGCTTACCTGGAAGGGAAAACGGGACGAGCACAACAATGCCGCAGAGCTTAATGTTTTTACGGCGTACAAGGATGATTCTCTGCAACAAAAAACCGTGCAGCAGATCCGCACCACGTCTCCGGCTTTTTCTACAGCCGGCGGCCTGCATGTGTACTCTACCCTTGAGGCGATAAGGGCCGAGTTTCCCGGCATGAAAAAACGGGCTCAGTACAACGAAGACGGCAGGGACATTGTGATTTATGATGCACAACAGGAGGGAATTGCTTTTGAGCTCGCCACCGCCAATGAACAACAAATCTGCACCGGTATTCTTATTTACCCAAAAGGGAAGGATGTTACTCACTGGTACCGCTTGCTTCACCCGGGTATGCAGCTCTACTAAATGCATCAAACTCAACCGGCAGAAGTAGGTGATTCTTATTGATTCATCGGTCCTGCACCAGTACAAGCTGCTCCTGCAGTTTGTTTAAGGCCTGGGGCAAATCGGCGCAAAAACCGGGATGCACCTTGGAGGTTTGCACCACCGTACTGCGGGTGGCGGTAAGCCAACGAAAACGGGACGGAAGATCCAGCCGGGCAATGGGTCCGCCTTCCGCACTTCCTGCACAAATGCGCTCAAAAGAGCGAAGGTGCTCTTCGATCTCTGCCAGATCTATGGAGGGAAACGCGGCCCGAAGGCGCTGTTCGTCCAATCGGTACACGCACTGCAGGTATTTTTGTTGTTTGGAGTAAAGAATGATCCCCACGTTGAGAAACTCCTCCCGTTCCACCCGGGGCACAACGCGGATCACAGCGTATTCAAATAATTGCTTTCCTTGCATGTTGTGCTTCGTTTACAAAAATGAGCGAATGGAATAAACGGGTTAACAGGAATTGAACATAGACCTTTCGGTTGGCCGCAGCATCGGGATATCCCTCAAAAACCAGCCATTCTTCGGGCACGAGATCCACAATAGCCACAATGCGCTCTGGCGTTAAAACGGCACGAAACGCTTCATCCACGGTTTGCAGTTCGCTGGCCCAGGGCAGCAGCACATGATCCTTGACAGGGGTAAAGGGCCTTTTGGCCTGTTCCTCCCAATGACTCCAGGAATGATGAAAATAAAGCGAAGCACCATGATCGATCAGCCACAGTTCTTTATGCCACATCAGCATATTGGTATTGCGGGCTGTTCGGTCCACATTGGTGAGAAGACAGTCCAGCCATACAATTTTCGAAGCCAGCAGGGCATCGGGTTGGGTAACGGCCGGATCAAAAGTGATGGCGCCGGAGAGATAATGAAGCGCCAGGTTCAACCCTTCGCTGAATTTCAACAGGTCCTGTATTTCTTCGTCGGGCTCGGTTCTGCCAAAAGCCGGGTCTACCTGGGCAAAAACAATTTCGGGTACCCGAAGCCCAAGGGTCCGGGCAATTTCCCCACCAATCAACTCGGCAATCAATGCCTTGATACCCTGGCCGGCCCCGCGAAATTTAAGAACATACAAAAAGCCGTCGTCCGCCTCCACAATGGCCGGCAGCGAACCACCTTCCCGAAGG
>JAEVYV010000296.1 GCA_023392575.1 Bacteroidota bacterium
GTTTACCCGGTCGGCCAGCTTCATTACTTTTTCCCATTCAACAGCGCTGTCGATATATTTATTAAATCCGCCGGCTGCAAAGCTGATCTGGTACTGGTTGCCCAGGGTCTTTCTTAATTCTTCCAAAAGAAGGGTAAAATTTTGCTTGTCGACCGGCTGGTATTTATGGCCGGGAAACCCTTCAATAGTAGGATACTCCCAATCCAGATCAATGCCATCGGCACCAAAAAACGCATTGAGTTCCTTCACCGAGCTTGAAAAAATTTCCCGGTTTTGTTTTGTGGAAAAAACATCCGAGCAGGTTTCACAGCCACCCCATCCACCCAAAGAAAGCAGGACTTTTAAGTCCGGTGCTTTTTTCTTTAAACGCACCAGCTTTTGTATGACCGCCGTATCATTTGCATTATCCACTGAAAGCCGGGCGCCTTTTAAGTGACAAAAACTAAAAATGAGGTGCGTTAGTTTCTCCACCGCGCAACTATCTGTTTGCGAAAGGTTGCCGGAATAATACCCTGCTACTACGAACCTATTTTTGGACTGCGCATATACCGGTGCGGAAAAGTTCCAGACCAATAGGCACACCCAACAAATGAACAAGTCCTTTCTCATGTATCCTGTTTATTGAATGTACCATTTTTTGCACGGATGTAACGATGCCTTCTACCAGTTGCCTTGAAGCGAACAGAGAAGCCGGTGAAACGAGAGACCTCAGACAGACGTGAACTATGAAGGATGCGTTGCTACGATTCACCGCTGATGGCTGACTGCTCATTCCCCTGATCGCAACTTTTTGCCGAAACAAAAAAAGCTCCCGTGCAGGAAGCCTTTTTACGTTCGGTCTATAAATAAGTTTGCCAAACTAAAACTCAAACCGTACCCGGCCCCTTATGCCCCACTTGGCAATCTCCGGATGATCGCGGTAGGTAAACCTTTTAACCACATCTACCCGCAAAAGTTTGAAAATATTGCTAATGCCCACACTGCCTTCAATATAGGGCTCCTCGTTTAGCTTAAACGTTGTGGTGATGCCGTTCGTAGTGGGAAACCGGTACAGGTCCGGATTTTTTTCGGGATCGTTTTCGCTACGCACCCCACCATACAAAACTTTTGCCGTCACCACTTCCCGCAGATCCAGTTTTTTAAGCAGCGGCAGCCGGTTAAAGATGAATCCATTGAAATGATGATCTACATTCAAGCTGACAAAATGATCGCTGACAAATTCCAAAAAATTCATCAGGTTATACGAAGCCAGCTGGTAGGCATAGGTTTGGTTGGCCCGGTGGATGGTTAGTAAAGGATAGGGCACGCGGCCAAAGGTATAGCCAGCGTCTAAGATCACATCACTGTTTCCAAACTGCGACATATACACCCGTTTGGAGACCGAAAAGTTCAGGTTATCGTAGTTGTACTGGCCGTTAAACGGTCCCTTTATTCCCCGCATGTACCGCAGGGTAAAAATGGGGTATTTGTTGATGATGGGAATGCGAAAAACGGTTCCCTGGTAAAACTGCTCCTTGGGTGCCCAACGCAGTTCAACAGCTACATCGGATGTGGTGATCGATGAGTCTTTGATAAACGTGCTGTTGTGCTGTTTGATGTATTCAATGGCCCCGGCGGGTTCCTGCCGCCAGTTTTTAAATTCAAGGGAATATGTAAAATGATTGGCCAGTTCGTGCACATACTCCAATTTGTAAATGGTGTTGTAGAGCCATTTGTCGTTGTTTCCTCGTTTAAAAGAAAGCAGGATGTTGTCTTCCTGAACAAACTGCAGCTCCTGCCCCGGTATTTTGGTTTCCCGCTGGGCACTGGCCCGAATGTAGTTTAGGGGAAAGGAATAAATGGATTTGTTGTTCAGCGAATAGGTCAGCGCCAAAAAGCCTTTCCATTTTTCATCCTTAAATCCATACGCCCCATAGGTTTCTAAATAAATGCGTTTGCTCAGTTTGGGCGTGGTGCGGCCGCCAAAACGCAGGCGAAAGCCCTCTACCGGGTTAAAACTGTAAAAGGTGTTGGCTGGCCCAATTTCAAACTTGCCAAAATTTTTATATCCGGCTAAAAGAATGTTGGCCACATCCATAAAGCGTTTGAACGAACGCAAGTTTTTTAAGCTATCTACGTTGGTGTACACTTTTGCCTCGGCCGTGGTCAGGGTATCGTGCCGGCGGCTTAGCCAAAAACTATCCCGGTTGGGGGGCGTTGCCGCAACGATGGTTGAAGGGCCTTCGTAAAACCTTGCCTCGCGGGGTTGGTTGATCTTATAATTTTTGTAGGAGACGGTGCGTTCGCCAAAAATGCCGTTGCTTTTTTTCTTGGTCAGGCTGGCTTCGGTCAGCACATTGCTTTTGATGATGTGGTATTTTCCATCAGCCGGGTTTAGCTCAAAGTCCTGGTTGATGTACATTTCCCGAACCAGGTTCAAATTGATGTTGGGGCTCACCGTCATATTTAATTTCTGCACGGCATAATTGCTGTCCAGGGTAATGAACATGGTGCCGCGGAACAAAAAATCATTGGTGTTGCGGGGGGTAAAATACATCTTCACCAGCTTTTTGCCCGATTCGTCCACCAC
>JAEVYV010000348.1 GCA_023392575.1 Bacteroidota bacterium
AACTTCTATTCTATCCATTGAACTACGGGACCAGTTTCATCTTTAAATATCTTCTTCCCCTGCGCCGGAGAAGGGCACAAAAATAAAGGATCGCCTGCTTACCCCGCAAAACATTTAAGTGAAAAATGTACATTTATTTGGTAAATGCTGCTGTATGAAACAAACGCTTGGCTTTTTGCTTTCTTTGCCCCTTTTAATGATTTCGGCTCAAATGAATGCACAAAAACCTGTTCTCAACCATATTGCGGTATACGTAACCAACCTGCAAAAAAGCACCGTCTTTTACCGGGACGTGATCGGTCTCGACACCATTCCCGAGCCCTTTGGCGATGGCCGTCATGCCTGGTTTTCGGTGGGCTCCAACAGCCATCTGCACATTATCTCCGGCGCTTCGGCGCCCCTGGTGCACGATAAAAACAACCACCTCTGCTTTAACGTGCCCTCCATAGAAGATTTCATCACCCGTCTTACCAAGGCGGGCATTCCTTACGAGGACTGGCTGGGCAAGCCCCAGGCGGTACAGCTGCGGGTAGACGGGGTCAAGCAGATCTATTTCCGGGACCCCGACGGCTATTGGATTGAGGTGAACAATGCCACCAGGTAACAAGTCAACCGCTGCGGGGAACCCCCAACTACAAACTTTAAACTACAAACTATAAACAGTTAACAACTAACTCAATATAAGCTTATACCCTTTTCCCTCTTATCTTTGCAGCCCTTGAATCATTTGTTATGAAGTTTTACAACTGGCTGATAAAATACCGTCTTTATATAGGGTTGATCATGATTGTGGGCGGGCTTGCGCTGAACCTTACCGTCAGCGGGTTCTGGCCCGTGTTTCCTCTCTATTTGATCGGGGTGATCCTGATTGCCGGGCATTTCTTTTTTGGTCCGCTACGCCTCATTCAGGAGCACATGGAAAGCGGCAATATGGAAGAAGCTGAAAAAGTGATCAACTCCATAAGATACCCCAACCTTTTGTATAAGCCTATCCGCTCGGTCTATTATACCCTCAAGGGCAATATGGCCATGATGAAACAGGATTTTGCCTCGGCGGAAAAAAACATGAAAAAAGGCCTAGACCTGGGCATGCCCATGAAGGAAGCCGAAGGCGCCAGCATGCTGCAAATGGGAATGCTGGCCATGCAAAAAAACGATTTGCGGCAGGCTGAAAGCTACATTCGCCAGGCCCTGCGCAAGGGGCTGCCCGACAAGGAAAACCAGGCGGCGGCCTACCTGCAAATGTGCAGCCTGATGATGAACAAAAGGGAGTTCCGGGCTGCCAAGGATTTTTTCCGCAAGGCAAAGGCCTTAAAGCCCACCACGCCCCAGATCGTTGACCAGATCAAGCAAATCGAAAAATACATTTCCCGCATACCCGGATAAGACGGAGAATGATGGGCACCTGCATTTAAATAAGCAATAAACGTCTTTGTTTTTTCAATCCCGCTGATGGCGGGATTTTTATTTATGAACCCGGCAACAGCACTCCGATCATCGCCGGTTGCGTCGCACACTTCGGCGTTCCGTATCTTACTGTACAAAACATTCTTCTTACCTTACAAAATTTCCAGACATCAGACATCAGACATCAGACATCAGACATCAGACAAGAAACCTGCAACAACCATGAATATTCAAGCCATCATTTTCGACCTGGGCGGAGTGCTCATCGACTGGAACCCGGCCTATCTCTTTGACAAACTGTTTGATGATGCAGAAAAGAAAAAACATTTTCTGGAAAACATCTGCTCACCTGATTGGAACGAAGAACAGGACGCCGGCCGCTCGATAAAAGAAGCAACCGAAACCCTGGTGGCCCAACACCCCGAATGGAAAGAGTACATTGAGGCTTACTACGACCGCTGGACCGAAATGCTGGGCGGCCCCATTCACGACACCGTGGAGATCTTCAGGCAACTAAAACAAACCGGCAGGTACCAGTTGTATGCCCTTACCAATTGGAGTGGCGAGTTGTTTCCGGTAGCCCTGGGGCTTTATGAATTCCTGCACTGGTTTGATGGCCGGGTGGTGAGCGGGGACGAGAAGATGCGCAAGCCTTTCCCAGAGTTTTACCAGCTCACCCTGGACCGCTTTCAGTTAAAAGCCGCAAACACCTTGTTCATTGACGACAACCTGCGCAATATTAAGGCCGCCGAAAAACTGGGCATCCAATGCATTCTCTTTGAAAGTCCCGAACAATTAAAAAAAGATTTGCAGGCGCGGGGTATTTTATAATTAAAAGGGAAAGCCTATTTTACTAAAAAATACCACATGCTTACCACTGAAACGACTGCCGAACAACCGGAACAGCACCTGTTTACCGAACAGGATCAGTTTCATTACACAGAAGCCTCAACCGGCCAGCGCTTCCTCAATTACCTCGTTGATGCCCTGCTGATGCAATACGGCCTGAGCTTTGCCACGGGCTATGTGCTGGCCCGCATCGTGGTTGCCATTTCTCCGGAAACCGCCTACGAATGGTTTGTCACCCGCAGCGAAAGCCTGGACGTTATCGCCTCTTATTATCTGCTGGCCATCATAAACTATTTGATCTATTATACATTTTGCGAGAAATTGTTCAAAGGATACACTCTGGGCAAATTGATCACCGGCACCCGGGCCATTAGAACCGATGGCAGCGAACTTACCGGGAAAGATGCCTTTTTGAGAAGCTTGTCCCGATTGGTTCCCTTTGAAGCCTTTAGCATTTGGTTTGGCAACGGCCTGTGGCACGACAGCTGGACCAAAACCATGGTGGTGAAGGCCAGATAGGCGGGGAGCAAAATTTTTATCTCATTTGCAGCGTTCTTGACCTTATGCGGTTGATTGTTTTTTTATTCCTGGCTTTTGGTTGTTCTTCCTGTTACCTGCTTCGGGCCTATAAGGTGCGGAACTTTCAGTTAACCGACCACCAGCGCATGCCCTCGGTTTCCATAGAAGGTTCAAACCAACCCTATTGCTTTCAGGAGGACGCCGGAAACGAACGCTATGCAGCCCTTCGAAATTACCTGGACAGCACTTTGCCGCAGTCAAAAACGGCGGCCTTCCTGGTCATTAAAAACGACAGCATCATTTACGAAAACTATTTCAATGGTTTTACCCAAGCCTCCCTGCTGCCGTCTTTTTCGGTGGCCAAGTCGGTGGTAGCCACCCTGGTGGCCGTTGCTGTGCACGAAGGCAGGATCCGATCGCTGCAAGAACCCATAACGGCCTACCTGCCCGAGCTGCAGAAAAAAGACAACCGGTTTTCCAAAATTACCATTCAACACCTGCTGGACATGAAAAGCGGACTGGCGTTCAACGAGGGCAGCTACGGACTAAAAGACGATGCCATCAAACTGGCATTCCGGCCCAACCTGGTAAAACATGCCCTCAAAGTAAAAATTGAGAAAGAACCCGGCGGTGAATTCAATTACCAAAGCATCAATACCGAACTGCTGGCCCTGATTGTGGAAAGGGCCGTGGGCAAAAAGATTTCGGCCTACCTGCAGGAAAAAATCTGGAAACCCTTGGGGGCAGAATATGCGGCCACCTGGAATGTGGACAGCAAATAGCACCGGCAGGAAATTGGCTTTGCAGGATTGAACGCCACGGCCAGGGACTTTGCCAAACTGGGCTGGCTTTACTTAAAAGAGGGATTATGGAGGGAGGAGCAAATCCTGGACTCCGGCTGGGTGCAAACCGTGAACAATGCCGACAGCATGGCTAAGGCAAGGGGTTACAAAAACCAGTGGTGGAGCAATTTGAACTATGAATATTTCTCCGACTCGTTGGCTGCCGCCCGGTTCAAGCACCAAACACCTTACACCGCCTCCATCAGAAAAACATCCAGGGGCTATCGGGTAGGATACAGAACGGATGCCTTTAACGCAGCCGGCATTCTGAACCAATACATTTATATCAACCCCCGGAACAATGTCGTGATTGTCCGGTTGGGCCGGTTTTGGTATCACCCCCATCTGTACGCCGAACAATTTATCTATGAGCTGGGGCAGCGCATTTGATCATTCCAAAACCGGACGCAACCATTTTTCGGCTTCTTCTACCGACATGCCTTTGCGCCTCGCATAGTCTTCCAACTGATCCCGGCCAATTTTACCCAGGCCAAAATAATGGCTTTGGGGATGAGCAAAGTACCAGCCGCACACCGATGCCGGCGGATCCATGGCCAGGCTTTCTGTTAATTCAATACCGATGTTTTCTGTAGCCTTGAGCAGGGAAAACAGTTTCCATTTTTCGGTATGATCGGGGCAGGCCGGGTAACCCGGTGCCGGGCGAATGCCTTTGTATTGTTCTTTGATCAACTCTTCATTCGTCAACGCTTCGTCTTTTGCATAGCCCCAGTATTCCTTTCGTACCTGCGCATGCAAACATTCGGCAAACGCTTCCACAAAACGGTCGGCTAATATTTGCACCATGATCTTGTTGAACTCATCATGCTCGGCGGCAAAGCGGTCAATATGCTGGCGGGCGCCTTTAATGGTTACCGCAAAGGCACCCATAAAATCATTACCGTTGGGAGAAACAAAATCGCTTAAGGAATAACTGGGTTGTCCGGCTGCTTTTTTGCTTTGTTGCCGCAGCGACTCCAGATGCACTTCACCGCTATCGGTTTGCAGGGTGATGGTATCGCGGTTATTGGATGTAGCTGGCCAAAAACCAATAACGCCATCTGCACTGAACCATTTTTCCGCCACAATTTTTTCTACCAGTTTTTGGGCATCGTTGTACAAACGGGTGGCTTCTTTTCCATATGCCTGATCGCTCAATACAGCAGGAAAGTGGCCCGGCATTTCCCAGCCAATAAAGAACGGTCCCCAGTCAATGTATTTTGCAATGGTTGCCAGATCAAAATCTTTTAAAACTTTTAACCCTTCAGCCGCTGGCTTTACAGGCTGATAATTGTTCCAATCAATAGTTTCTTTTAGTGTAACCGCTTCTTCATAAGGAATCAATACTTTGTGCTTCTGCTTGTTCAAAAACTGATGGCGCAGTTTGCCATATTCCTCTTCTGTTTGCTGCAGAAAACTATCCTTCCCTTCCTTGTTTAGCAGATTACTCACTACCGTTACGCTTCGCGATGCATCCAATACATGCACCACTCCGTTATCGTATTCAGGGGCAATGCGAACGGCCGTGTGTGTGCGGGAAGTGGTGGCGCCTCCAATCAAAAGAGGCTGCGTCATGTTACGACGTTTCATTTCACGGGCCACATGCACCATCTCGTCCAGGGAAGGCGTGATCAATCCGCTTAAGCCAATGATGTCTGCATTTTCTTTGATGGCTGTTTCTAAAATTTTATCGGCCGGCACCATCACGCCCAAATCAATGACATCATAGCCGTTACATCCCAACACGACACCTACAATATTTTTCCCAATGTCATGCACATCCCCCTTTACCGTGGCCATCAACACTCTGGCAGCACCTGCGGTTTCTTCTGCCCGGGTGCCAGCGGCTGCGTGTGCCTTTAATCTTTCTTCTTTTTCCGCTTCGATGTAGGGTGTTAAAATCGCCACCGATTTTTTCATGACCCTTGCGCTTTTCACCACCTGCGGCAAAAACATTTTACCGCTGCCAAACAGGTCACCCACCACATCCATCCCCGCCATTAACGGACCTTCAATCACATCCAGCGGCTTGGGATATTTCAGCCTTGCTTCTTCTGTGTCCTGGTCAATATAATCGGTGATGCCGTTTACCAGCGCATGTTTTAAGCGTTCTTCTACCGAACCATTTCTCCAGGCTTCGTCTTTTACATCACCTTCCTTTCCTTTTGCCTTTACCGATTCGGCAAACGTTACCAATCTTTCTGTTGCATCGGGCCGGCGGTTTAAGATCACATCTTCGCACAACTCTTTTAACTGCGGCTCTATTTCATCGTACACCACCAACTGGCCGGCATTCACAATGCCCATGTCCATGCCTGCTTTGATGGCGTGGTATAAAAACACAGCATGAATGGCTTCCCGTACATGGTCGTTGCCCCGAAAGGAAAAGGACACATTGCTTACCCCGCCACTTACTTTCACCAGCGGCATTTTTTGCTTGATGATCTTGGTAGCTTCAATGAAATCTACTGCATAATTGTTGTGTTCTTCAATGCCCGTAGCGATGGCAAAAATGTTAGGATCGAAAATAATATCCTGAGGTTCGAAGCCCACGACTTCGGTGAGGATCTTATAGGCTTTTTCACAAATAGAAACCCTTCTTTCCAAGGTATCCGCCTGCCCCTGTTCATCAAACGCCATTACGACCACCGCAGCGCCATACGCCTGGCAAATGAAGGCCTGCTCAATGAACTTGTCCACCCCTTCTTTCATAGAAATGGAATTGACCACACATTTCCCCTGCACGCATTTTAATCCCGCTTCAATGATCTCAAACTTCGAAGAGTCGATCATGATGGGAATTTTGGCAATATCGGGTTCGGCTTGTAAAAGGTTGAGGAACGTGGTCATGGCTTTTACCCCGTCCAGCAGGGCATCATCCATGTTCACGTCTAAAATCTGGGCGCCGTTTTCCACCTGCTGCCGGGCTACACTCAGCGCCTCTTCGTATTTGTTTTCCCGAACAAGCCGTGCAAATTTTTTAGACCCCGTTACGTTGGTGCGTTCACCAACGTTCACAAAATTGGATTCGGGGCGAATGGTTAATGGCTCCAGGCCGGAAAGCTTTAGGTATGGTTTGATTACAGTTTGTTCACTCATGATCTTCTTTTTGAACCACTAAGGCACCAAGGCACAAATGTGCACTAATATTTATAAAATGATTCGTTTAATTCCGTTTTTAATTAGCGGCACATGAAAATTGATAAGAAAGCCAAGCCGTTTATTGCTCAACTTTAAATAGCTCATTAATTGGGCTTCCCATACGGGATGATAATTCTCCTGTGCTTTTAATTCAATAATAATTTCATTGTCTACCATAATATCTATTCGCAGGCCATCGCTTATAATCAGTCCGCCATATACAATTTCTACACTTTGCTGCTTGGAGAAACTTATGCTTCGTTGAGACAGTTCGTAACAAAAACATTTTTCATACACACTTTCCAGTAAACCAGGGCCCAGCTCTTTATGAATTTTAAACGCAATGTCCACTACCTCCTTTGCTAACAACTCCGTTTTTACTGATAGTGTATTGAACATAAGTTTTGTGTTGCTTCGTGTCTTAGAGCCTTTGTGGTTCAAGGCTATCAACAACCGGCAATTGCCTCGGTTGAATATTTTTTACATGTTCGGCAATATGGCGGATATGATCCGGCGTGGTGCCGCAGCACCCACCCACGATGTTTACAAAACCTTCTTTGGCCCAGTCTTCCAGAAAATGGGCCGTGTCTTCGGGATGTTCATCGTATTCTCCCATGGCATTGGGCAGACCGGCATTGGGATAGGCAGAAGTATAACACTCCGCCAGTTGACTTAACTCCTCAATATGCGGCCGCATTTCTTTGGCGCCCAGGGCACAATTCAATCCCACACTCAAGGGCTTGGCATGGCGAATGGAGGCATAAAATGCTTCCAGGGTTTGACCACTTAAAGTTCTTCCGCTGGCATCCGTAATGGTGCCGCTGATCATGATGGGCAGTTCCTTTTGATTGGTGTCCCTGAAATATTTTTTAATCGCGAAAATGGCCGCCTTGGCATTTAATGTGTCAAAAATGGTTTCGATGAGGAGCAAATCAACGCCGCCATCCACCAGGCCTTTTACCTGTTCGTAATAGGCTTCTACGGCTTCGTCAAAGGTTAAGGCGC
Source organism: Bacteroidota bacterium (assembly GCA_023392575.1). Classification (GTDB taxonomy): domain Bacteria; phylum Bacteroidota; class Bacteroidia; order Chitinophagales; family Chitinophagaceae; genus Flavisolibacter. The sequence continues at coordinate 7,761 of JAEVYV010000348.1, forward strand.
GGTAACCGGGATTGTTGACATCCGGCGACAGCGACAAGGTTTTGTTTAACGGGCCCAGTGCGCCGGCTACAAATTTTTGCTCGCCGGAACCCACCAGGGCACAGGCTTCCTTTGCAATTTTAGCTGCTGCTACGTTGATTTCATAGGCCAGGTCCTGCATGCCGTAATCGGCCAGGGAAATTTTTTGGGCGTTGAAGGTGTTGGTTTCAATAATATCAGCGCCGGCTTCCAGGTAATGTCCATGTATCTCACGGATAATGTGCGGCTGCGTGAGGCAGAGCAGATCGTTGTTGCCTTTCACATCCGAAGGCCAGTCCTTAAACCGTTCGCCCCGGTAATCTTCTTCGGCTAATTTATACCGCTGGATCATGGTGCCCATGGCGCCATCAATGATCAAAATGCGGTGCTTTAATAATTCACGGATGTCTGTCATAATTATAGTTTTTCGTGAGACGTGAGACGTCAAACGTGAGAAGACAGGCTGAATAAAGTTCTGAACCTTGAATAGTGCGACGCAACAGAAGCCTGATAGTAGTACAACTGCCGACGTCACCGTTATTTATAAGCTAATAAACGAGGAAAACCTATGTGAGAGTTTCTACGTTTATTAGTTCTGTTCCTTTTTCAGGATGAGGCCGAACAATAAACAAATCCGCCTGTAACAGAGCAAATGTAAAAAATTAAAAAGTAAAAACGGCTTTTAAAAAGCCGTTGTCCGTTTGTTGGGCCTTGTTCCCTACCGGCTGCTGACATAGCTGTCCACCGGCAGGCGGTTTTGCAGGCTGCGGGCCAGGGTCATCTCGTCGGCATACTCCAGTTCGCCGCCAAAGGAAATGCCCCGGGCAATGGTGGTGGTCTTGGTGTGGGCCGGTAGTTTTTTTTGAATGTAGTAAATAGTGGTGTCGCCCTGAATGGTTGGACTTAGGGCAAAGATCACTTCGGCCGTGCCCTCTTTTTGCACCCGGTGAATGAGCGTTTCAATGTTCAACTGGTTGGGCCCCACGCCGTCGAGCGGAGAAATCACACCGCCCAAGACATGGTAGGTGCCGCTGAACTGCTGGGTGCTTTCCAGAGCAATTACGTCCCGGATGCTTTCCACCACGCAAATCATATCCTGTTTGCGCAGGCTGTTGGCACAAATGGAGCAGATATCGGCATCGGCTACATTATGGCAGCGCTGGCAGAACTTGATGCCGGTGCGCATGCGGCTCACCACCTCGCTGAAATGCTGCACCTCGTCGGCATCTTCTTTCAGCAAATGAAGCACCAAACGAAGGGCTGTTTTTTTGCCAATACCGGGCAGTTTGGCAAACTCGTTAACCGCATTTTCAAGCAGGGATGAAGAGAATTGCATAAGAGGGCAAAAGTACAAAAATTAGGGGGCAAAACCTGTTAAAAAATCGCTTACAAAGACCGCTCGTATTCGTTGTCCCATGCAGGTTTCACTGTTATTTTCTGCTCAATGGGCTTCACCAGCTCAGGTTGTTTTTTGATGCCAAAAAACTGCCCCGGATCCCATTTTCCGTTGCCGTTGGTATCATACAAAATCCGCAGTTCGTAGTCGCCGGGCGCAAAACGGCTTTGGCTGAAATTTCCGGAAGGCACAGGAGCCGAAAAGACGATCTGCTCGTTTTGCACAAACAGCAATACCGGTTTTTTGTCCAGCTCAACGTTTCTCAAGCGAATGGTGAGGGAACCATAATCGCTTGCACCCTTGGTCGTAAAAAACAAAGTATCGGACTTGAGCAAACGGCGGCCGGCGGTATCTGTAGCAAACTCCTTTTCCATGATCAGGTTGTACGCAGTGGCTTCCTTCCAGGCCGACTGCAACCGAAGCTCCTGACGGGCGGAATCCAGCCGCGGCGTGTATGCCACCGGCTGAAACACCGAATCGGTAGAGAGGAAAAGCTTTGTCGAATCGAAGCTGCGCAGCGGGGTGGCAAAATTAATCACCAGATCCTTGCCCAAATCCAGCTGGTGGTTTTCCAGATTGGTGGCAAAGGTGAGGCGGTTATCGGCCCTGCGGGGCTGGGCACCGGTGCCGGGCGCAGCAGCCTGTTGTTTTTCTTTATAGGCATACAGCGTTAACGAAGTATCCACCGCACCGGCCCTGACCGGGCTGTCCAAAAACGCAAACAACTGGGTGGGGTTTTGGTAGCGGCGGCTGGTTCCACCATCGCCAATCGCATAAACGGCAAAAGTGGCTGCGGGCAGGTTGCGAAAACGAAAATTGCCGTTGGCATCCAACTTGGTGACGTACTGCGGCCTTTCGTTTCGGACCGCAGAATCCTTCAGGTTTTTATGCAGCACCACGATCAGGGTAGAGTCCACCTTTCCAGTTTGGGCCAAGATGACCTTCCCCCGCAGTTCCAGCGAATCCAGAGCAGCTCCGGTAGAAAACGTGTACACAAAATCTTTCAGCACATTGCCTTCGTTATAGTCTTTAATGGCATTGCCGAAATTCAAAATATAGGTGGTGTTGGGCTCCAGTGTGTCGCGGAAGTTTACCGTAACGGTTTTTCCCTTAACGTCCACCCGCGGATTGTTTTCAAATAAGGGGGTGAACAAAAGATTGTTCTGCACATCCAGATTTACGTATTCATCAAACGTAAAAGTGATCTTATCGCCCCGGAAGTTGAGGGTGGAATCCGGCGGCGTGGCGTTCAGCAGCTGCGGCGGAATGGTATCCCTTGGTCCTCCCTGTGGCGGAACAATATTGGCGCAAGACCCGCCAAAAAGCGTGGCAACTAAAACAAAGAAAAGCAACAGCGTAAAGGAGAAAACCGACTTCATTGGTGAGCAAACATAAAACCTTTCAAATAATCCTACCCCGGCGATTTCATAAGATTGCCTTAAAAGCAACCCGCCCGGTAAGCCCCTACAGGACGCGGAACTCCGCGTTTTCTTCCTCTTCCTTTAGTTCGTGCATGGACACGTATAATTTGTGCTCTTTGACAAAATTGCACCAGGTGCAATCGGGTTTGCCGCAGCCGGTGTAAAAGTCATGTGCCTGAATTTTTTCCCAGGTAGTGGTGATCTGTTCTAGTACAATCTCTTCGTGGTCGGGATGGATGACGATTTTTTTGCGGTCGAATTCTTTTTTATCGTTTGGTTCAATGAACAAAAACTCAACGCCCCGCAGCTCCCGGGATTTGCCCGGTTGCCGGTCGAACAAGATCTTGTAAAAAACGGCCTGCCGCCAGTAGTTACCGCCTTCCGGTTTTTGCGGATGACCCGGTTCGGCAAACTCCCCGCGCCGGTTCGATTTTTCCAGGCTGCCGGTTTTAAAATCGGTGATCAGCACCTCGTTGCCCCAATACTGGATCTTGTCGGCAAAACCTTTTACCGGAATGGCATGAACCACCGCTTCCAAGGGCACCTCCGTTCGTACAAATTCATCGGCGGTATGGGCAAAAAAGGCCTCATGCAAATCGGCCAGGCATTGGGAGCCATAATCGGTAAACCGGGCCAGGCTTTCGGGGGCAAACACTTCGCGATGGTGGTGCAGGTGCCATTGAAAACGGCTGATCAAAACTTCTTTGGGCGGATACACCCGGCCGGCCTCCATCATCTTGTTGTAATAAAAATTCAGTGCATCGTGCATGCTGCTTCCAAACTGTGCGCTTTCGCTTACCGCCGACGGAATCCGCACCAGGCTATTGTAATAAAACTTGATGGGGCATTCCAGGTAGTTGTTCAGCGCCGTTACATTCATTTTGAAATGGGTCAGCAGTTGCTCGGTAAAATCCCTTTCCGCCCTTTCCAGTTCGGGTTGTTGAATCAGGCCGTAGCGCAATGATGAATATTTGAGCCTGGTGTCTTCGTCAATGGTTAGGGTTTGCACCTGCAGGCCCGCTGTATTCATTTCGGCAATAAACCGTGAGGCCTCAAGGGCCTTGCCCTCGTTGGTAAAGGATGGGAACGAAATGTACAAATGCTTTTCGGCCCGGGTGGTGGCCACAAAAAACAAGCGCCGCAGCTCTTCTTCTTTTTCTTCAGGGGTTTCCCTGGTAAACACATTGGACGGCAGCTTATACCC
>JAEVYV010000370.1 GCA_023392575.1 Bacteroidota bacterium
TTGAAGGCAAGGGCAGCAAAACCTGGGATAAGGCCAAACAATTTGCCTACACCCAGCCCGTGCTGGCCCATGCGCTGTTGCAAAAAATCACCACCATCACCATTGATTATTTAAAAGCCCAGGTGAAAGCCGGCGCCGATACGGTGCAGGTATTTGATAGCTGGGCTGGCTCCTTGTCGCCCGAAGATTTTAAAACCTTTGCCCAACCCTATTTGGTGCAAATTGCCGATGCCCTGAAAGAAGACGCCCCGGTGATTTTGTTCCCCAAGGGCACGTGGTATGCGCTGAAAGACCTGAGTCAAAGCAGCGCTTCGGGCATTGGCATTGACTGGACCATCACACCGCAGTTTGCCAGAGAGCTAACAAACAGCAATATCACATTGCAGGGAAATTTTGACCCGGCAAAACTGCTGGCGCCCATTCCCCAAATCAAAAAATGGGTAAAGGAAATGATCGACGGGTTTGGCGTACAGGGTTACATTGCCAATCTGGGACACGGCATTACCCCCAACGTGCCGGTTGATCATGCAAAGGCTTTTATTGAAGCGGTGAAGGAATACCAGCGCTAAATCATTTTCGGATTTGTTATTATTCACTTAAAACGAGGTTTATGAAACGAGGTTGTTTGTTTTTATTTGGTTTATTGATCACTGTCGCAGGGTTTCAGGCAAAAGCACAGGTACGATCATTGGGTTTGGAACTGGAGAACTTCGCCTATCCATTCCCGGTGCACTATCTGCACCTGAAGCAGCAAAAGCAAAACCTGAAAAAGGCGTACATGGATGTGAAACCGGCAAAACCAAACGGGAAAACCGTTTTGCTGCTGCACGGAAAAAATTTTTCAGGCGCCTATTGGGACAGCACGGCGATTGTTTTATCCCAAAACGGCTACCGGGTGGTCATGCCCGACCAGATTGGATTTGGAAAATCCTCAAAGCCCTCCACCTTTCAATACTCTTTTCACCTGCTGGCACAGAATACAAAAAACCTGCTCGACAGCCTGGGCATCAACAAGGTAAGTGTGTTGGGGCATTCCATGGGCGGCATGCTGGCAACCCGTTTTGTGTTGATGTTTCCCGAAACGGTTGAAAAGTTCATTTTGGAAAACCCCATAGGCCTGGAAGACTACAAGCTGAAGGCCCCTTATCAAACAATTGACAAAGCGTACCAGGCCGAATTAAAACAAGACTATACCTCAATCAAAAACTACCAGCTCGAAAGTTATTACGGCGGGCAGTGGAAGTCCCAGTACGACAAATGGGTAAACATGCTGGCGGGGTGGACAAAAAACTCGCAGTACCCGGTTATTGCCTGGAACGCGGCCCTGACCTCCGACATGATTTATACCCAGCCCGTGGTGTATGAATTTGAAAACATTACAACACCTGCCTTACTGATCATGGGCCAACGCGACCGCACCGCCATTGGCAAAAACCTGGTGCCGGAGGAAGTGAAAAAAACCATGGGCAATTACCCCGAGCTGGGCAAGCTAACACACCAGCGGATTAAAAACTCTACGCTGGTGGAACTGGATAATGTAGGCCACCTGCCGCACATAGAACGGTTTGATTTGTTTATAACCCCCTTATTGGATTTTTTGAAGAAATAAGATCGCCATGAATACGCCCACACAAGCCCCGATAAAAGAGCAGTTCACCAATTACATACACGATCTGCAAAACCGGATCTGTGCGGCACTGGAAGCCGTTGACGGTGAGGCAACGTTCATAGAAGATGCATGGCAAAGGCCGGAGGGTGGTGGCGGCAAAACTAGAGTAATTGCCAACGGCACCGTGTTTGAAAAAGGCGGCGTGAACACCTCTGTGGTGTTTGGCGAGGTAACCGAGGCGATGCGAACCAAGCTAAAAATCAACGGAGCCAAATGGTTTGCCTGCGGGCTTTCGTTGGTCCTTCATCCGCTGAATCCCTTTGTCCCAACCGTGCATTGCAATTACCGCATGTTTGAGTTGTACAATGAAAACGGTGAAGTAATGGACCGCTGGTTTGGCGGCGGCACCGATCTGACGCCTTATTATTTGCTGGAAGAAGATGCCCGCCATTTTCATCAAACCTATAAACAGGTTTGCGACCGGTTTGACACATCGTTCTATCCGAAGTTCAAAGAAACCTGCGACAATTATTTTGTGAACTTTCACCGCAGCAATGAACGAAGAGGTATTGGTGGCATTTTTTATGATTATCAAAGACCCGATGAAAAAAAGGACGTGGATTTTTGGATGAATTTTGGAAAAGCTTGCGGCGATGCGTTTATTGAGGCCTATATACCCATTGTGGAAAAAAGAAAGAACACACCATACACCGAAGAAAACAAGCACTGGCAGGAAATACGCAGAGGCCGGTATGTAGAGTTTAATTTAGTGCATGACCGCGGCACTCTGTTTGGGTTAAAGACCAACGGAAGAATTGAAAGCATTTTAATGAGTCTTCCGCCCACCGTTCGTTTTGAATACAACTATCAACCAGAACCGGGCAGCGAGGAAGATAAATTGTTACAAGCCTGTTTGCATCCAAAGGATTGGGTGTAATGGCTGATGTGGCAATGTCGGATGTCTGATTTACCAGATATATCAGACATCCAAAAATCAGAAATCAGACATTCTTTCTATCTTATAAAAAATTTGCTTTTATGGATAGAAAGGCCCTGCAGGAAAGGACGAAACAATTTCATATAGACGTAATTCGGCTTTGTGAGGATTTACCGCGGAATGCAGCCGGTTTTGAAATAGCCAAACAGGTAATCAGGTCGGCGGGTTCTGCAGGCGCCAATTACAGGGCTACAGTGCGGGCAAAATCAAAAGCCGACTTTATCTATAAAATAGAAATTGTGCTGGAAGAAGCAGATGAATCAATGTACTGGCTAGAAGTAATAAGAGACTCAAAAATGAAAACAGGAGATGAAATTGACCGGCTTATCAAAGAAGCAAACGAACTAACAGCCATCTTTGCCGCAACCGATAAAACTGCCAAAGCGAGAAAGTAAATCAGACATCTTAAAATCCGACATCAGATATTTTATGTATTTACAAAGAAGAAACAGAATACTACGACAAAACCCAGCCATCCGCAGCCTGGTGGCTGAAACCATTTTAACCCCCAACGATTTTATCGTTCCGCTTTTTATTGACGAAGGCGAAAATGTAGAAACCGAAATCGCCTCCATGCCTAATTATTATAGAAGAAGCATTGACCTCACTGTAAAAGACGTAAAGGAACTATGGAGCATGGGCATTAAAAGTGTGTTGCTGTTTATTAAATGCAAAGACGAACTGAAAGACAATACCGGCAAAGAAGCCTGGAACAAAAACGGTCTGATGCAGCGCAGCATCAAAGCCATTAAAGAGGCGGTGCCTGAAATGTACGTAATGACCGATGTGGCGCTGGATCCGTATTCCTCTTACGGACACGATGGCATCGTAGAAAACGGAGAAATTGTAAACGATCCCACCGTGGAAGCCCTGGTAAAAATGAGCCTCTCTCATGCCGAAGCCGGAGCCGACATGGTGGCGCCCAGCGATATGATGGACGGCCGCATTGGTGCCATCCGGAAAGGGCTGGAAGAAAACGGCTTTACCAAAACCGGCATCATGGCCTACAGCGCCAAATATGCATCCTGTTTTTACGGACCGTTCCGCGATGCACTCGACAGCGCTCCCGGGTTTGGCGACAAAAAAACCTATCAAATGGATTATGCCAACCGCATTGAAGCCGTGCGGGAAGCACAAATGGACGTGGAAGAAGGCGCCGATATTGTAATGGTAAAACCCGGCCTGCCTTACCTCGATATTGTGCGTGAGGTAAAAAATTCGGTGGATGTGCCCGTAAGCGTTTACAACATCAGCGGCGAATACGCCATGATCAAAGCCGCCGCCAAAATGGGTT
>JAEVYV010000026.1 GCA_023392575.1 Bacteroidota bacterium
ATCACCGCATGCTTTACCTTCATCAGGTGAATGGCTTCGGCCACCCGTTGGGGCTCGTCCCAATCCACCGGATCGGGCCGCCCGGTAGCTACCGCACAAAAACCGCAGCTGCGGGTGCATACGTTCCCGAGGATCATAAAAGTGGCGGTGCCGGCGCCCCAGCACTCACCCATATTGGGGCAATTGCCGCTTTCGCAGATGGTGTGGAGCTTATGCGTATCAACAAGGTTGCGCACATGCTTATAGCTTTCGCCTATGGGAAGTTTGACACGGAGCCAATCGGGTTTTGTTCTTTTAACCGGTTCGGTTTGCGATGCTATCGGAAGTTCAATCATGGTTCAAAATTCAAAGTTTGGCACTTGCAGTTGGGTAAATGCCCGGCAGACCCCGAACCATGCAAGTGTTGACCAGACAGCTCTTGCAAAGCCCCAGGCTTTCACAAAAGTTGCCGTTGGTCAAATAATCTGCGAATTTAAACTAATCCGGGAAATCCTTTGTTAAAGCCAGCAGTCCGCTTATTTGCGGCGGCCAAAAACAAAGGCTATATGGCCCTGGTAAAAAAGGCGTTTGGGGCCGCCGGCCTTGGCATCAGTGGTAACCGGGGCCATAATGTCTATTTTATCGGCATAAACATCTACACTCATTCCGATTTCAATAGCACTGACCGATTCGTTGAACCGGCCAAAATCAAAACGCAGAGCTGTTTTCAGGTAAGCTCCCGGTTTTAATTTCATTTCGCCCAGCCCTTTTGTAAAACCAGCGCCGGAGTATTGGTTGTTGTAAGAAAGAAAAGTGCTGCTGTCCTGCGAGCTGTATTTTATCGTGCCAATATCGGTATTGATGTAATAAGGTTTTAGCAAGCCCATGGAAAAGCCTGCCTGCGCCAGTCCAATCACCGCCACTCCGTTTTTATTTCCTTTCTGGCCCAAAATGTATTGTTGGCCGAAGCCCAGTTTGGCCTGGTAGAAATTATTGATCTTACCATAAATAAAGGGATTGGAGAAAAAGCCGCCTCCGCTTTTTTCTTCTTTGGGGTGCTTGATCTCGGTAAGTTCTATGCTATAGGTATTGGTAAAACGCTGGGTTCTGCGGCGGCCGATTTCAAAAAAAATGCCGTACCCGTTGGTGCGAAGCATAATGCCAAACCCATTTTGTTTTATATAAGAAAGATTGCCTTCTTCTTCCTGCTTGAGCATGGCATCGATGCGATGGCGTTTTTGTTCCTTGGTTTGCTTTTTACCCATGGCGTGGGTTGTAGAATCCTGTGCCAATAAGACCGTACCGGGCGTCAATAATAAGATAAACAGAATTAGTTTCTTCACTGAAATAGAATATGTTAGGTTGTACAACGTAAATTTAGGCAAAAAAGTATGACTTCAATTGTAGTTTATGAAGGAGGGTTGCGAACGACCTGTACCCATTTGAGATCCGGATCCAATTTTGAAACCGATGCACCGTTGGACAACAACGGAAAAGGGGAACGTTTTTCGCCGACCGACCTGATGGCCACCTCGCTTGCTACCTGCATGGTAACCGTGATGGGCATTAAGGCCCGCAGCATGGGAATGGACCTGAACGATGTGAAGGTGGAGGTGGAAAAAATAATGAAGGCCAACCCCAGGCGTGTGGGCGGCATTAACCTTACCTTTCATATACCGGAACACCTGCAAAATGTTGACGAAAAAACCCGTGATATTTTAAAGCATACCGGAAACACCTGTCCGGTGCAGCATAGTCTTCATCCCGATATTGAGGTTAATGTGAACTGGGGAAGCTGGAATTAAATCTTTCCGGAGGTTGGGGGACGGTTGGTCTGCCAACCTTTTTACTTTTTAGATCGGTAAATCCCCTAGTAAATAAACATCCGTTTTTTTCCCAGTTGAATGGTTGGGAAAATTAGATTTGTTATAAAATTTACTCTATGAAAACTCCACTGGTCCTTCTTTTCCTTGTTGCTATTCTTTTTGCTTCCTGTGCCCGTTCCATCACTCCGGCCGAAGCCGCCAGCGGCAAGTACAAAAAGTGCAGGGGCGTGTTGTAAAAGTCAATAGCGAGTGATCAATCGTCACTTCTTTGATCAAAGCCGTCAGGTTTAACTCTTCAGCAAAACGTTCCCCACAGCGCATTGCAGGCAATGCCTGTGGTCGCAGTATTGGGTTTTTAGCTCGATATAAGCCTGCGAATCGTAGGCGCTTTTATGAGGGAGGTTCAGGCCGGCAAAACCCCGGGTAATGGCGTTTTGTTCTGCGGCAATTTCTTCCAGCCAGCGGAGGGCTTTGGTTTTGTATTGTTCTTCGTGGTGATAATTGCCATAGGCAAACAATACCGGCACAACCGAGTTAATGATTAAATTGTCGGTCATCTCCTGCCCTATTTTTTTCTTTTTAAACCCGGATGGCTCGTCAATGGTATAATGGTAATGCCAGTAATCGTTGGCGGTTACGTCAAAAAGTTTTTTAACCGCGGTGAGTTGCTCCAGCTCCAATATTTTTGAAAACAAGTGCGCCGATTGCTGAACAAGCATAGCCAACTGGGCCAGGCGTACGGTGGGAAAATTATCCGGCCGCATTCTCAGTAAATGAACCGGCGCCGGAACGGATTTCAAATTGTATTTGTTCTTTAAAAAATCATATTCCCGCTGCAATAACCAGGCATATTTGTCGCGGAACTCGCCTTTTAATAAACCCGCCTGTCCCAGCAGCAGGCTTTCCAGCTGGTGGATTTGCGATTTGTGTTTGGCGAGGATGTTTAGGGGAATGCTTTGCGCAATGGCTTCAAAGACTTCTCCGTTTACCTTTGTTCCAAAATTTCGGGCCAGCAGCCACCAAAACGCTTCTTCCCAGTGGCCGTTGTTCTTCTGCAAGAAATCAAAAATCAGGTTTGCCTTCCGGGTCAGCCTTTCGGCCAGCAAACGCTCTTTCCAGCTGATCCAGACAATGTCTTTCACATCGGCAATGTTGCCGGCACAGGAAATAAAAGAGCCGGACGCCATCAGGTTTTGGTACCGCTGCAGCAAAAGCACGGAGATGCGGGGCTGCAGTTCAAGTATCGGAATGTGCGGCGAAGCCGGTTTGGAATCATCTTCAAAAACCACATGCAAAACCACGTTTCTATAATTGGGATCGTGTTGGTGTCCGTGCTCCAGCCATTGCGACGTTTTCAAATGCAGCTCGACCGATCCTGCCAGAATGGTATTGTTGATGCGGATCTGCGCATTTAAAAAGTCTGGTCCCTGATTGGTGTTTGGCTTACCCGGAAAAAGAACGGTTAGGTTTTCCCCTTGCGTTGTTTGTAATTCCGATCCGCTGAAATATTGAAATTGCCAGATGTATTGCAGCAGCCGTTCGGTCATGGTGTAGCGTTTGGAGATATCCTAATTTACAAAAAATATGCTTGGGAGACCAACACGCATCATTAGTGGCTGCATTTTTTCTTTACCCAAACCGGATTGTTATGCGCCGGAATTAAGGCGCCGGAGTTGGAGCTTTAATGCGGACCGGCACAGCCGATCTGGTTTTCGTTTTCCAGGGATTTCAATGCCTGCACCACCCTGCTTACCGGCAATCCCATCACATTGTAAAAATCGCCGGTAACGCATTTTATGCCCACCACCCCAATCCATTCCTGAATGGCATAGGCCCCTGCTTTATCATAGGGCCGGTAATTGTCCACGTAAAACGCAATCTGCTCTTGCGACAGGGCATGAAAGGCCACATCGGTAATGTCCGCAAAAGAAATTTCTTCATTCTGGTGCAGAATGGTAACGCCAGTAATGACCTGGTGGTGGCGGCCACTCAGCCTGCTTAAAATGGAAATGGCATCACTTCTGTCCTTGGGTTTGCCAATGATGTCGTTGCCTAAAACCACAATCGTGTCGGCGGCAATGATGGTTTTGCCGGCTGCTTTTGGTTTCACCGCTTCGGCTTTTTGGCGGGCAATGTGCATGGCCACTTGCGGGGGCTTTAGTGTGGACGGATAGCTTTCATCGGTTGGCTCTATGATGATTTCAAAGTCGATCTCTGCCCATTCCAGTAGTTGCTTGCGTCTTGGCGATTGCGATGCCAGGATGATGTTTGCCATAGTTTAAAAATAAATCCGGAAAAAAATCATGGATAATATTCCCGTGAACATGATCCACTTGGTTAGCTTGCTCAGGTTGGCAAAGTCCTGTCTGCTGCTGGCCTGGGAAAGCCTGGCACTTGCATACAGCAGGGGCAGGATCACCAGGAAAACGCAATAAAGAACCGCCGGCCACCAGCCAAACTGCAAAACGTATAATTGCAGGATCACCAGGGCGGCAATCAATACCACCAGCCAAACCGTTGTGTAAATTTTTGTGGTTCGGAGGCCGGAGACAATCGGCAGGGTTTTGCATCCGTAGCGGGCATCCCCTTCTATATCTTCCATGTCCTTTATGGCTTCCCTGATCAGGGAGATCACAAAAGCAAACCCGCCGTATAAAAAACCAATGCGGAAAAATTTAATGGATACCGGATCGGCGGCAAAGGCTTTATGGGGCTCGGTGTAGGCAAAAAACAAAATAAGCACAGTCCATGCCGTCAACAAAGAAATCACCAGGTTCCCGATCAACACCTGTCTTTTAAACGAGGTGGAGTAAAACCAAAGCAACAGCACACAGAGCAGGTTGGCAAACACCAGGTACCATTTGTGCAAACCAACCGCTGCCAACG